>CAYTVQ010000075.1:0-10729 GCA_964441615.1 uncultured Caulobacterales bacterium
TCGTCGAGATCAAGGGCGTCGAGATGGAAGCCTCGTTCGCGCCGCACATGCTCTACGTGACCAACGAGGACAAGCCGGGCTTCATCGGCGCGCTCGGGCAGATTCTCGGCGACGCCAATGTGAACATCGCCACCTTCAATCTTGGCCGGTCAGCGCCGGGCGCGGACGCCATCGCCCTTCTCGCCGTCGATGAGCCGGTGAACGAGGTCGTTCTCAAACGGGTGCGGGCGCTGCCGCATGTGAAGCAGGCGAAGTCGCTCAATTTCTGATCGGCGCCCGGCTGACCGTTCCTCATTCGATGGTGAAAGCCGGCGCGCCGTCGCCATAGACACGGCGCCATTCGGCGGAGGATCGCCCGGCCTTCGGGTCAGCGAAGAATCGCGCGAAGCGCGCCGCTGCGTTCCTGATCATTTTCAGCACTTCGGTCTCTCCCTGCCGCAACCGCGGTCGCGACCCTGATGTAGGGCGCGAGAGGCTCGGGGCCTGTTACCCGCATCACAACCCAGGATCATTGAAGGCGGCGCAGCGCGTCGGCGCGCCGCTCCCTCGAAGCGGCGCTGAGGCCATGCGCCGTCTTCTCCCAGCGCGAAGGATCGCTGACCAGCTGCAGGACGGCGCGCCAGGCCGAGATCGAGGCAAGCTGCCAATAGACGGGCGCTAGCAAGGCGTAAGGGACAAGGCGCGTCCAGCCGCGCCGCGCCGGCGCGATGGCGGCGAGGCTTACGATCAGAAGATTACCTGCGACCAGCGCCGCGACATTCACCCCCGCCAGCGCCGGCGGATAGGCGCCGCCCGCGGCGAGCGGCCAAAGCAGCGCTGCGGTCCAGAGGACAGGGGCGATCAAGGCGCCCAGGAAATTGCCGGCGACGAATAGCTGGACGCCGGCAAGGCCGCGCCAGCCCGCGGCGCGCAGGAAGCCGCCCGGATCACGCATATGGACGAGAAAGGTCTGCATATAACCCTTCATCCAGCGGGTTCGCTGGCGGATCCAGTTGCCGAGCCGGCAATTGGCTTCCTCGAAGGTCGTCGAGTCGAGGATCGCCGTGCTGTAGCCCAAACGCGCGAGACGCAGGCCGAGATCGGCGTCTTCCGTCACGTTGAACGGATCCCAGCCGCCGACCTTTCGCAAGATGTCAGTCCTGAATATGTTTGACGTGCCGCCAAGGGGAATCGGCATTCTCAGGCGCTGCAGACCCGGAAGCAGCAGGTCGAACCACAAGGCGTATTCGAGCGCAAAGAGCCGCGTCAGAAAATTCTCGTCGGCATTATAGAAGTTGAGCCGCGCCTGCAGGCAGGCGAGGTCCGCGCCCGCATGCGCGAAGGCAGCCGCAGCCTTGCGCAATTGATCCGCTTCCGGCGAATCCTCAGCGTCATAGATGACGACGAGTTCCCCCCGCGCGCCGGCAAGCCCGTAGTTGAGAGCCTTGGGCTTGGTCTTCGGACCGCCATTCGGGACAATGACGCACTCGAAGCGCCGGTCGAGGTTCAGGCGAAAGGCTTCCGCGATCGTGGCTTGATCGCCCTCCTCCAGAAGCAGTTTGATGTCGAGCTTTTCTGCGGGATAGTCGAGGCGCGCCATCGCGTCTGCGAGGCTCGGCAGTTCCCCGGCCTCGTCGCGAACCGGCAGCAGTACGGTCACGCTTGGCAATATGTCTGCGGCCGCCGGCGGCGGCCCCGCCTTCTTGCCTGACGAAAGCCCGACCAGCGCGAGGCCCGCGCGAAAGGCGATGGCCGCCAGGAAAAAGGTCGAAGCTGCGAGATTGAACGCCATGATCGCCAGCGACGGGGATGTGGCCGCGAATATGATGATGGCGGCCGCCAGCGTACAGGCGATCGCGATCTGGCGTTCCGTCAACAGGAAATGCGCGGAAAGCGCCGGGGCGCGGCGCTGCAATCCGAAACTGGCGGCGTCGAGGCGCACATCGACCGCTGGTTCCGGCTCGGTCGCCCGGACGACCCCGATGCCTATCGGCGCTTCGGGCATCGGCGTCAGAACTCCGTCCACAGAGAGATGAAATAGCCAATGCCGCGGTCAAGATTGCGCCCGGCGGCTTCATAAGAGACGCCGCCCTGCACGGCCCAGCGGCGCCTTTGCCTGAGGACGAGCGACGGCTGCAGGATCAAGACGTCGTAATCCGCGCCGCCCGGCCGCTCGTTGCGCAGCGAGAACCGCGATTGCGCTTCGAGCAGGATGAGCAGCCGACTGAAGGGCTCTATGCCGACAAGGGCATCGCCGCGTAGCTGATCGGCGCCCGCGCCGAACCGGCGCCGGTAGGCGGCCTCCGCCGTCGCATAGACTTTGACAGGCTCGCCAAGCAGATTGCGGCCATAGAGCGCCCGCAACTCCGCATCGACGCCGTCGCTGAAGACGCCGGGTCGGCCGCCTTGCTCGAAGCGCGTCGGCGTGATTCCAGTCGCCTTGACGCTAAGGGCGCCCCCCTTGCCGTTGAAGATCGTATACTGAAGGCTGCCCTCGATCTCGGCCACGCCGCTGACCTGGGATTCGGAGAATCCGTCATGGAATGTCGCGTCGCCATAGACGACCTTGGCGCCGAGCGTCACGTTGCGGAATAATCCGTACTCCGCGTAGACATCGCCGTCGATACGCCGGAAGAAGGGGGCGCCGGCGGCACCGGGGGGCGTTTCGGCGCTCGTCGATTTGAAGGTGTTCGCCTTGGTCGCGACAAAGAGCCGGCCTTTGTCGCGCGGCCAGGGCGACGCGTCCGCATTTGGGACGAACGCAAGCAAAATCGCCAGGAAGGCTCCAAGAGCAAAACCGCGACGCAGCCCAGCCTCCGGAAAAAGGGGCCCCCGCGGATTTGTGCGAGACTTCAACTATACTGGCGCGCGTGCGCCCCTTGACCCCCCAAGACTGGAGCAAGATAGCTTCAGGGCGCGACAGCGCCAGCAATCGGCAGTTGTGTGGAAAAACTTCAGGAGGCGACGCGGGCCGTTTCTGGAGATGCTGATGGGATGACGCCAATCTCAGCCAGTTTCGCCTCTAGGGCCGGCGCGTCGAATGGCTTGAGAATATAATGCGCAGCTCCGGCCGCGCGCGCGAGCATGAATTGCTGGTGGTCGTTTTCCGTTGCGATCAGCACGATGACCGGTCGCTGATCGGGCTCGAAGGCCCCGACGCCGCGCAGGAAGTCGAGCGCGCCGAGCTGAGGAAGGTCCCAGTCGAGCAGCACGGCATCCGGCTTTCGTTGGCGGCAAAGTTCAATGGCCGATAACGCCTCCGCCGCCTCGCGGGCTTCGACGCCGAGGTCCTTGAGGATGCGGACGGAAATCTCACGCATGACAGCGGAATCTTCAACAACGACGACGTTCTTCATGGCCTGTCCCGATCCGGCGCTTCGAGGGCGCCGCTGGAACGATCCTAGAGTTGGTTTGGTTAGACCCGGGTTAACAGGCCGCGGCCTGCTGCGCAGCGACGGCGAGTCTCGCATTGAAAACAACGCGCTCGCCCTCAAGCGTGGCGTCAATGCCGCCGCCGGATTCGCGCGCGAGGAGACCGGCGATATAGGCTGGCGCGAATTTCGGCTTTATCTCGGAGACATCGCCGGCGAGGGCGGAGACAAGTTCGGCGTGCAGCATGGCGCGCGGACCCGCCGCCTCGACGCAATAGCCTTCTGCGGTCGCGCTGACTGTCACCTTCCCGCCGCGCGGCACGCAGTCGGCGGCGGCCTGCGCGAGGATCATGACGACTTTGACCGCCTCCTTTGAGGCCATGCCGGCAGGCGCCCGCCAGTCGAGATCCGCCTTGCTCCAGTGATAGATTTCCCTGGCGGAGGCTTCCGCCTCCTCCATCGGTATCTGCGCGCCAAAGCCGCCGGCCGCGCCATAGGCGAGACGCGCGAACTTCAACAGCGCGATCGACTTTCGCCCGCCGGACCTGACGAGGTCGTTGGCGGCCTCGCGCATCGGCGGATCGAGGTCCTTGTCTTCCAGAACCTCAAGGCCGCTGCCGAGCGCTCCGACGGGATTGATGAGGTCGTGACACACGCGGCTCGCCAGCAGCGACGCGAGCGCGACGGGATCGAGCGGTTTGGCGGCGCCGGACATGAACAGGGACCTTCGGCTGGACGAAGCTCCTTATCCGTGATTCGCGGCGAAGGGGTTAACGCCGGCCGGGCCTCTGCCTCAGGGCTTCTTCAGCCACACGCCGTTCGGGTCGCGCACGCATTGACCGGACGGCGCGCCATTCACCTGCTGCTCGGCGAAGATCGCCGCCGCCGTTTCGACGGTAAGGCCGTTCTTGGCGGCGAAGTCGGCGTAGATGGCCTTGCGCTGCTGGTTGTTGGCGCGGATCTGGCGTCTCAGATTCTCGTCGACTTTCGATGCGTCGATGATGCCGAGATAGCCGTCGGACTGCTCGCCCACGACGCATTGGGCCTTGGCTGCCTCGATTTCGGGGCTCGCCGCCGCGCCCGCAGCGGCGAAGGCGAGCGCGCCTGCCGCCGTCAGCATCAAGATCGTTTTCTTCACAAAAGCTCTCCGCCGCATCTCCAGCATGCTAAAACACATCCGGATTTTTCGCGATCAAATCCTGGACCTCCTTGTCCAGCTTGACCCGCACTTCCTGGTCGATTTTCACATTCAAATTGATCTCGATCGGCTTGTCGGGCGCCTGCACCTTCACCGTTGCGCAGGCGGCGAGAATGCAGCCCGCCCCCAGCAATACGAATACGGGCACCCCCGCTCGCGCGGTTCGAACGACGCCTAGAGCCATGACCCAGCCTCTGTATGTTCGGCCCTGCGTCTTTTGCGATGCGACTCGCCCGCGCAAGGTCCTCTGACACGACTACCATGGGTCCCCGATTTGGCGAAATCGCGGCCGCCCCGGGGCGATAGCCGCCTTTATTGGCCGTCATCGATGCTCCCCCCGGCCTTCTCGATCTGCAGCTGGATGTCGGAGGAAAGGCGCGCCTGATCGATGAGCGCGAGCAGCGGGGCCTCGATGCTGACGCGGTAGACGACCGGAGAGGTGACGGTCCGCTCGTCAACCTTCACCTGGTTCGCGCCCTTGAAAACAATGTTGAATTTCAGTTCGCCGTCGAGGGGACCGTCGATCGCCGCGGTCAGTTCGTCGAAATGCAGATCACGGAGAATGTCGAAGGCCAGCTTTGCCTGCTTGTTGGCGCCGCTCGCGGCTTCGCCCGCCCTGCCGACATAGCGGATAACGCCGGGCCCCTTGGCTGAGAATACGCCATTCACGATGCGCGCCTTGCCGTTGACGATCTTCAGCGGCAGCCGCCCTTCGATCACACCTTCCCCGGACAGCCCCTCGACCCTCAGATAGTCGAGCAGCTGGGCGAGATCGACGTTCTCGGCCCTCAGCGCCGTGTCGACCGCCGCGCCGTCGAGCGCCGCTGTCGCCTCATAGGCGCCGAGGCGGCCGCCGAACCAGGGGAACGTCGCCGAGGCGATGCGCATGGTCCCGTCGCCGGGAAGTTCGTAGTCGATTTCGCCGTCCGCCAGCTTCAAGGCGTCCATATCCACGGCGCTGACGAGAATCTTCTGTGCGCCTCTCGATTTCAGCGGCGTCAGACTTTCAAGAATGATCTCGCCGCTGACCCCCGTCGTGCGATTGACCGCACGGCCCGGACCGATGAAGCTCATGTCCTGCAGCCGCAAGACGCCCGAGGATTTGAAGTCGGAGGGTTTTCGGCCCCATGCGAATGTGGCCTCCGCCGCCGCCGCGCCGGTCGCACCCGAAACGATACCGGTCAAGGCGCTCACGATTTCCGCCGGCTGCAGCTTTCGGGGCGCGAATACGAGCGCGCCGGAGCGATATGACAAGGTTCCCACGCCGCGCCGGACGTCATGCCGACCCTCGCCGCCGCCGATGGCGCGGCCATTCTCGGTTGCGGCCGTATATTCGAATGTCACCTTTTCATCGGCGAGCCGGGCCGACCCCGCAGCGGAGATCGGCGCAAGATGCGGCGCCGGCACGTTCTGCGTAAGCGTCACGGCGGAGATTGAGGCCTCTCCGGAAAGTCCCTCGGGATAAAGTCTCCCGGTGAAGCTCCCCTTCGCGTCGGTCGCGACCACGGCGCGATTGACGACGACGACGCCGTCTGAAATCACACCGGAGACATCGGTCTGCTGCAGCCTCGGGCGGTATTCCGCCTCAAGATCGACGCGGGGCGGGAGGCCTTCCAATCGCGTCGCGCCAAGACGGTATGAGCCGGTTTTCGCGGTCAGGAGGCCCTTGACTTCCGCGTGCGGCGCATCGCCCCCCTGCCAGACGATCAGCGGCCCGTCGCTGCGGCACAGTCTTGCGCTCTTGAGTTCAGTCTCGCTGTTCTGGCCTTCGAGTCTGAAACGCCCGCGTTCCATGCGCAGACAGACATCAGCGGCGCTGTGGAAGGCGTAGGCCCGTGCTTTCAAATCCATCTCGGCGCGAAAATCGCTCTCGACCGGCGCTTCCAGAATCGAGAGGCGCCCGACATGCGCCTCGCGCACGGTCGTCCTGATCTTCGCGTCGGCGACGATCGCGTTGTCGTCGGCCGTTCCCGCCGCGGCGAGCGTGGTGGCGCCGAGTTTCCAGCTCCAGAGAGTCTGGTTCGCGAACGCGCTTTCAAGCCGGAAGGCCCAGGGCGCCCCGACGAGACGCTCCGCCTGAAGCCTTGCCGCCCCGCCGAGCGCGGCGCCGGTGACTTCAGCTTTGAGCGCGAGAGCATCCCTGCCGTTTGAACGCTCGAAAGCCGGCGCATCGGGGCGCAGGGAGGAGATGCGGAGTTCGTCGCCGCCATTGCTGGTGATGCGGAGCGCGCCGCCCTCGGCGAAGGAGAGAGCCGCCATGCCGCCCCGCGCCTTCAGCGTTGCTGCGCCCTCGAGCGCGAAGGCCTCCTCTTCCGGACCCTGCCTGATGGCGAAGATCGAGCGCAAAAGGGGGCTCCCGGACGCCGGCGACGGGTCCGAGGAAAGGGAGAGGCGCGCCTCGCCTTCGAGGTCGCCCCGCTTCCCGGCGACGAAGTCCTTCCAGGAGTCGGCGGACGCCTTGAGGCCGAGGCGGACCCCGCGCAGGGTGACGCCGCTTGTCGCAAGCGCGCCGGCCCCCATCGCGCTGAGAGAAGCCGTCCCGCTCTCCGACAGCTTGAGTTCTCCTTCCTCGCGCCAGTCCCTGACCGAAAATCCGCCTATTGAGAAATCAGCAGCGCTGGCGCGAAAGGCGAGCGCGCCGCCTTTTTCGAGATGAAGCGCGCCATCGACGTCGCCCTCCACTGACCCCTGCGGAGAAACGACGCGATAGGCGAGGCTGTCGATCTCCACGGAGTCGACGCGAACGCCCTTTTGGCCGCCGCCGCCGATCTTCAGCTTCGATATGCTGATCGTTCCGTCCGGCGCGAGACCAATTGCGACCCTTCCTGGCCCGAGCGTGATCTTGTCGATCACGCGCTCCCTCATGAGCCGTCCGAGATCGAACTCGGCGGAGACCGACTTCAGTTCGACATGGGCGCCGTTGTCCCGCTTCGGGACAGTGAGCTCGGCAAGCGTCAACCGCGACAAGCTCGCCTCGCGGACCGTGAACCCTGGATCTTCAAAGCCCGCGCGGTCGAGCGCGCCTCGAAGGAAAAACGCGATCAGCGGCCCGCGTGCAACATAGATGGCCGCTGCCGCAGCCGCGACGAGACCGAGCGTGACAATGAGGATCCGGTTGATCCTGCTCATTCGAACGGCGCCCTCCTGACGCAGGCATTAGGTCCCCCGGTTTAAGCATTTCGCAACCGCTCCAATCACAATTTGTCGAATCGCCCGGTCTGTGCAGAGGCGGATATTTGAACC
Organism: uncultured Caulobacterales bacterium; assembly: GCA_964441615.1. Classification (GTDB taxonomy): domain Bacteria; phylum Pseudomonadota; class Alphaproteobacteria; order Caulobacterales; family Parvularculaceae; genus Amphiplicatus. The sequence continues at coordinate 7,792 of CAYTVQ010000075.1, forward strand.
CGGAAGGAAGCCGTGCCATGAGGACCGTGGAATTCGACGGTTCGGCGGCGCTCTCTTGGCCCCAACCCGGCATTTGGGCCGCGGCCCTGTCATGAGGCTTTGGGGCGGCAGACGGTTGCGCGAAGTGCTGAGCGGATCTCGCCAGACTGGAGAAATCGGCCATCGCTCGGCGACCGCCGGGCCCGCGGCCGCAATCCTCGCCGCCACCCTCGTCATGCTCGCAGGCGCCGCGATTGTGGGCCTTCTCGCGCAGGGTGCGCCCCGCGCCCTGGAAAGGCAGTCCGCCGCCGCCCCGGAACTGCGGGACGATCACTCCCGTTCCCTCGAAAAATCGGCTCCGGCGTTCCCGGAGGTGGCGGCCGCGACGCCCGATGCGGGCGCCCCGGGCCCGCGTGACAGAGAGGGCGCCGGTTCCGGCGGAACACCAGCTGCGGGACAGGACCCGGCGCCCCGGCTTAAGCCTCAACCAGCCAGTCTCGCGCAGGCAAGCCGCGAACCGATCCGGCCGGAAGCAGAAACAGGCGCTCCGGGGTCGCAAGCCCAGGGCAGCGATCTCGTCGTGCTCGGCCAGAGCATGCTGGCGCCGGAGGACAACCGCGCCGCCTTCTATTTCGAGGACGAGATGGCGGGCCCCGTCGCTCTCCCGCCGCCCCCGGCCGTTGCTCTCGCCGGCGACATCGAGGAGGAGCCAAGGACCGACAGCCTCAGACTGGCCAAGGGCGAGAATTTCGTCGACGCCCTGCGCCGCGCCGGGGTTCGCGCCGAAGACCGCAACGCCGCTGCGGCCGCCTTCGCGAGACACTACGACCTGCGGCGGCTGCAGCCGGGACAGGAGCTGCGAATCACAACCGCCGCCCCAGCGCAGACGATCTTCCAGATGGTCGCCGAGGGCCACGAACCCCAGTCCTATCTCCTCGCGCTCGACTTCAGGGCGGACGCGGCGAGCCGCATCGCGCTGCGGCGCGGCATCGACGGCGCCTATTCGGCGAAGGTCCTTGCGGTCGCGCTCAGCTCCCGACTCGCCTCCGTCAGCGGGCGGATCAATGGCAGCCTCTACAATTCGGCCAAGCGCATCGGCGCGCCTGACAAGGTCGTCGCCGACCTCGCGTCGATCTTCGCCTATGATGTAGATTTTCAGCGCGAGGTGTTTGGCGGCGACGAATTCGAGGCGGTGTTCGAGGCCCGGTACGACGAGAACGGCCGGCTCGTCGAGGCGGGCGACATTCTCTATGGCCGCATGAAGTGGAAGGGCCGCCAGAAGGAAAAGGGCTATTACCGGTTCCTTTCGGCCGAAGGCGGCGCGAAGGCCGATTATTTCGACTGGAGCGGCGAAAGCGCCAAGCGTCTCCTGATGAAGACTCCAATCGACGGGGCGCGGCTCTCTTCGGGCTTCGGGGCGCGACGGCATCCGATCTCGGGCTACACCAAGCAGCATCAGGGCGTCGATTTTGCTGCACCGCGAGGCACGCCGATCAAGGCGGCCGGCGACGGCGTCATCGAGCGCGCCGACCGCTATGGCGGCTATGGCAATTACGTTCGTATCCGGCACGGCCAAGGCTACAAGACGGCCTACGCGCATATGAGCGGCTTCGCCAAGGGCGTGCGCGCGGGCGTCCGCGTCGAGCAGGGCGACACCATCGGCTATGTAGGTTCGACTGGCGCTTCGACCGGCCCGCACCTCCATTACGAGGTGCTGCAGGAAGGCAAACACCTAAATCCGCAGAAGCTCAAGGTAGCGACCGGCGTGTCCCTCTCGGGCGCGGAGCTCAGGAAGTTCAAGGAAGCCCGCGACGCACTCGACGCCAAGCGGCGGACGAGCGAGGCGGAACGGCTCGCCGAAGACGCGAGCGCCAAGCAGCTCTAGCCTTGTGTCGCCGAGCGACGGGCCGAACGGCGCGCATATAATCCGTATAAAGATTGTTCAGAGGGCGGGGCGAAAGGCCCGCAGCGCCGCACGGCGGCCGTCCGCGGCTTCTGACAGCCAAAGCCTATCGAAGCGGCCCTGGAACCCCTTGAAAAGGCGAGGCAAAACTCCCAATATCACGGACAAAGGGCAAGTCAGGAGCTTAACAACCCATGAACGACCTTCGCAGGAATTATGGCGGCGCTGTCGCCGGCGCCGGCGGCGTCGCTGTCGATGCGGGACTGCGCCAGTACATGCTGGGCGTCTACAATTACATGGCGCTCGCCGTGGCGGGGACAGGCCTCGTCTCGTTTTTCGTCGCCTCCAATCCGGCGCTGGTCACGACCATCGCCGGCACGCCGCTCAAATGGGTGATCTTCGCAGCGCTTCTCGGGGTCGGCTGGTTTGCTCCGAAGGTGATTTACAATGGCTCTAAGCCGGCCGCCCACGGCCTCTTCTGGCTCTATGCGGTGCTGTGGGGCCTGCTGATCGCGCCCATGCTCTTCGCCTTCCGCATGCAGGGCGCCGCAATCGAAATCTATCGCGCCTTCTTCATGGCCGCGACCGCCTTCGGCGCGATGAGCCTTTTTGGCTACACGACGAAGAAGGACCTCTCGGCATGGGCCAAGTTCCTGTTCATGGCGGTCGTCGGCCTTCTGGTCGCGATCGTGCTCAATGCGCTCGTCTTCAAGAGTGAAATGGCGAGCCTTGTCACGTCGGGGATCGTCGTTCTGGTGTTTTCGGCGATCACCGCCTTCGAAACGCAGATGATCAAGTCGCTTTATGTCGAGGGCGGGGCGGCCAATGACCGCTCCTCGATCTTCGGCGCTTTCGCCCTCTATGGTTCCTTCGTCACGCTCTTCGTGCATATCCTCAATATTCTCGGGATCATGCGCAGCGAGTAGGCATCGACCTCCGATGAAGCCCCCGGCCCCGGCCGGGGGCTTTTTTCATGCACCGGCCGCATGGCGCTCATGTGTTGCCGGGTGTCTTCTCACTTCGCTATAGGCTCGACATGTCAGTCCGCTGCGCCTA
>CAYTVQ010000076.1:0-3366 GCA_964441615.1 uncultured Caulobacterales bacterium
AGCCGGCGCGTCGTGACATTCTCAAATCCGGACCAGATCTGTTTCAGCCTGCGGTCAGCCATATCATCGACCCTACATCTCGGCTTTTTCGTTGCGCATTTCGAGGCCGCCATTCCTGGTGATGACGGCGACGTCGATCGGTCCGCCGACGGTTTCGATCGCGTGCATCACTTTCTGCTGGAAGGAGTTGAGCTTGATGAGCGAGGCGGCCGTCTCGCCGAGCTCGCGCTTGGGGAGCGAACCGATGGCGCGATAGATCGGGTAAGTGTGGACCTGATACTGGTAGCTGTCGACCGACTTGAAAAATTCTTTCAGCGCATAGCCCATATTGTTCTCGCTGTAGTCGCGGAACAGCGACTGGCGCTGCTGCTCGGAGAGCGGCGCGCGGCCGATGAGGTCGGTCACGATGTTCATCGAGAGCTTCAGCGTCTCGCCGAACATGAACATGCGCAGATAGGGATCGACGCCGGTGAGGAAGGTCCGGATCATGCGGTCCTGCGCGAAGGGCTGCACCACGGGACCGCCGTCGGCGCTCATGTCGGCGCGACGGTCCTGCTTGCGCTTGAGGATTCCGAGAACGACGCTCGACGAAAGGTAGGAGCGCATGGAGGGGAATTTCTCGCGCGCGCCGAAGCCGGCGAAGACAACGCCGGTATAGTGCTCGAAGAAAGCGTCCTTCACGACCGAGAGCACGGCGATCTCGCGCAGCCGCTCGCGCGTCGATTCGGTCACGGCCAGCCCGACGAATTCGCCTTTCAGCGTCGCGATGAGGCTTTCGAGCAATTGCTCGATCTCGGCGCGGTAGCGCCGGCGCACCTGCTCGGCCATGCCCTGCGGGAAGCAGACGAGGTCGTGGCGGGGCGTGTCGTCGGGGTAGCGCTGCAGGTCTGCGTAAAGCTCGCCGACCACGAATTCGAAAATGGCCGAGAGATGCTCCTTGAGGCGCGCGCCGTTCTGCTCCTTGAACTTCGCAACCTGGTAGTCGAAATCCTCGGCGATCACCGAATAGACGACGGCGACATGCTTGAAGAACTCCGTGTCCTGATGGTCGGCCGGGAAGAGGTCGGGATTGCCGGAGATGAACGCCATGAAGTCTTCGGCGTAGGCCTCGACGGTTTCGAGCGCGCGCCCGCGCGCCGCCTCGCGATAGAGCGAGATCACGGTCTCCCACGGCGTCGACATGATTTCGGCGTTGTTATAGATCATCACGGCCACGGGCTGGCCGTCGACGAGCGGGAAGAGCTTGTCGACCGACTGGTAGGTCTTGATGTAGTTGCCGCCCGTGATGGTCACCGCCGAGTCGGCGGCCATGGCGACGGCCTGCCGGTTCATCAACACGACTTCGGAGGTCATCGGCCCCTCATCTCCCACTGGCCGGCCCGGGCCTTTGAGCCCGCCGGCGTCCCCGCGCCCGGACGAGGCGCTGCAGAGGCAGCGCCTGATCCGGATTTTCGATGTTAGCCCCAAATGCGAGGCTTGGAAACGCAAGGCGCCCGCCTCGCGACGGGAAATGCCGGTCCCGACGCCCCCTGTTGCGGCGAAACGACGGATTTCCGGGCCGGCCGCCGCCAAAACGGGGGCTGAAATGTGGCGGCGGAGCGCCCAGATACTCGACCATGGGCGAGGGGCTCAAATGGCCATTTCGCCAGAAGAACAAGACCAGAAGAACAAGAAACGACACAAGGATTGACAGCCATGGACGGACCCGCCGCCTTCATCCTCATCTCCTTCATCGGCGCCATTTCAGCGCTGGTCGGCGTTTATGGCGCGACCGGCGGCGCGGCGCGGGGCCAGGCGCCGCGCTACCCATCCATGGGCTGAGCGCTCAGTTAAGCCGCATTAACGCCAGGCTCCTAAAACTTAAGGGAATTTTGCAGAAAATCGGGCCCAATGGGGGCGGTTTCGAGAGGACCGCCCCTTATGCCGTTCGACCCGACGCTGTCGCCCGTCTCCTTCACGCTCCTCGCTTTCATCTGCGTGGTGATGGGCCTTGCGCTCAGCTATGCCGGTTTCGGCCTGAGCCGCGTGACGACGCGTTAGGTCCCCCCGCCCGTCCGGGCTAGACTGGCCTCCGTCACCGGGGGCTTGAGGGATGTTCAGGGGCGCAGTTCTGGCTGGGGCGATCCTCGGGCTCGGGGCCTGCGCTACGACAGCGCCGCCGTCCGCGCCGGACGCGGCGGTCGCGCCGATCAACGACCCCGGACTCGATGCGCTGACGTCGAAGCGGATCGAGACTTTCCGCAACGATGCGGAATTCGTCGCTTATCTGAAGGCCGCGAAAGCCGCCGCGGAAGCGCGGGGCTCTTGGTGGGCCCGCGGTCCTGTCAGGCTCGCTCAGGCCGACATCCCCTGTGAGCCGGGCGAGCCCTGCGAAGATCAACAGATCGTCGTCACCGGCGCAAAAATCTCCGCCGCGCCGGCTTCCATCACCAACACGCAGATGGCCGGCGTCGATGAGGGGGACATCGTCAAGAATGTCGGCCGGTTCCTGATCGTGCTTCAGGACGGGAGGCTGTTCTCCGTCGATACCGGCAGCGCCGTCGGCGAGATGCGCCTCGTCGATCGCGCCAATGTCTATCGCGATCCTGCAAGCGACGCCTGGTATGACGAAATGGTCGTGCAGGGTGAGCGCATCGTCGTCCTTGGCTACAGTTACGATCAGGAATCGAGCGAAATCGCCGTCTTCCGGATTTCAGCGGCTGGCGCGCTGGACCATGAGGCGACCTACTACATCGCCGCAGACGATTATTATGACCGCGACAACTATGCGACCCGTCTCGTCGGAGACGACCTCGTCATCTACACGCCGCTCTTCCTCAGCGACATCGATCCCGGGGAACCGCTGAAATGGCCGCTGGCGCGCCGCTGGATCAAGGAAGAGGGCGGCGGGCGCATCTCGCCCGGCGTTGAACTTTACGGCGCGAGGAACATCTACAGGCCGATCCAGCGCACCATCAATCCAGTTGTTCACGCCGTCTCGGTCTGTCCGTTGACGGCGCAATCCGGTCCCGAGTTCGACTGCCGTACGACGGCGCTGATCGGGCCCGACAGCCGTGAATTCTACGTCTCCAGACGCGATGTCTATTTGTGGCTTTCGGCGCCCTATGAGGACGTTCTTGTCAAGGAGACGCCGTGCGCGGCGGATTTTGCGCCGGGCTTTGAGGACTCAAGTCCCGGCGCTCTCTTCAGGCTTCCCCTGAAACGGGTTGCGCCCAGCGCCGTGCGAATCCGAGGCTACCCGAAAAACCAGTTTTCGCTCGATGCGACCGAAACGCGCTTCCGCGCCCTGCTCGACTGGGTGACGAGCGGCTGTGACGACACGGAGAGCCCAAGGAGCTTCAGATTCCTGAATTTTCCGCTCACGTC
>CAYTVQ010000076.1:3466-10577 GCA_964441615.1 uncultured Caulobacterales bacterium
GCCGAACGCGCTGGCGACGACATCGTTCTGACGGGGTACCGCGACAGCGAGGGGCTTGGCGTCTCAGTGGTGAAACTCGATGGCGCGCCGCGCATCGGCGACACCGAGTTCCTGCTCGGGCGTTATGAATCGGAAGGCCGCTCGCACGCCTTCAACAGCCGCATCGGGTCGGACGGCGCCGGTCTCATCGGGCTGCCGACCGTGGCGCTCGTCCGCGAAAGCATGCGCTGGGTCTTTCGCAGCGACGCATCGGATGTCAGCTTCCTGAGCGTCAGCGCTGCCGGAGACCTCAGGGCTGCGGGCGTCCTTGAGGGCAGCGACGACAGCGAGGACCCGGCCTATGAATGCGAGGTGAGCTGCGTCGACTGGTACGGAAACACCCGGCCGATCTTCCTTGGTTCGCGCATCTTCGGCCTGTCCGGCGCCGAGCTCATCGAGGGAGTGCTCGAGGGCGGCTCGGTGAGGGAAGCCGGGCGCCTCAACATCACGGCGCCGCGATAGCGCTTAAGCGTTGGCGAGCTTCGGGGCGCCCTGGGGCTGCGCGCGCATCATCTTGTCGCGCTGGTAGACCGCGAAGAAGTCGATCGGCTCCAGCATCAGCGGGGGATAGTTTCCGTTGCGCGTGGCGTCGGCGACGATCTGGCGGAGAAACGGAAACAGGATTCTCGGGCACTCGACCAGCATGATGAGCTCGATCTGGTCCTGGGGCACGTTGCGGATCTCAAAGACGCCGGCATAGGCGCTCTCGACGACGAAGGCGACTGTCTCGCCCCGGCGCGCGCGCGCCGAGACGGATAGTTCGACTTCGTAATTGTTCGGTCCAAGGCCGCGCGCATTGACGTTCACATCGACCTCGAAGTGCGGCTGTCCGCCCGATTCCTGAAACGACGCTGGCGCGTTGGGATTTTCGAAGGAGAGGTCCTTCAGATACTGCGCCTTGACGGCGAGACTGGGCGCGCCCGCCTGATCGTTGGTTTCCGACATTCCGGTCATCCTTGAATCGTGGCGCGGGTCATACACGCGCGGGGCCTGCGCCGCAATGTCGAGGTCAGCACGGCGGCAAGCGGTCGAGCGCAATGAATTTTTGCGCGACCCGGCGGCGCAGCGCCGAAAGCGCGAGCCGGGCGGCCGTGCGGCGGATGGCGGGAACCAGCATCATGAAACCCATCGCGTCCGAAATGAACCCCGGAGTCATGAGCAGCGGCGCAGCGAGCGCCAGGAAGGCGCCGTCAATCGCGGCCTCCACGGGCAATTTGCCGGCGGCAAGGTCGCGCTCCGCGGCCCGAAAGGCGGCGAGTCCCTGCCGCTTCACCAGAAATGCGCCAAGAATGGCGGTCAGCAGACAGGTCGCGACGACCGGCAGCACGCCGAACTCCCGCCCTGCGGCGATCAGGACCGCAAGCTCCGCCAGCGGCGCGGCGACAAGAAAAGCAAGGATGATCAGAAACATGCGAGGTGGTGTTTTTTTAGGGTCTCGACCTATATAAGGGGCTGTTGCGGGGTGTTAACCCCTTCAGTCGGTTGGTCATGGATCCCGTCATCCTCATTTTCGCCGGCGTCGCCGCTTTCATTCTGTTTCGGCTTCTGTCGGTTCTGGGCACGCGCACCGGTCATGAGCAGGCCCCGCCAGAGCTTGAGGGCGTGCAGCGTCCGGCCCGCGCCGCCGCTGCATCGAGAACTGACGGCGGGCCGGTTTCGGCGCCGGAACGAAAACGCTCGCCGGTGTCGGCCCAGGCCGCTCCCTTGCGCGCTGTTGATCCCGACTTCGACGAGAAGGATTTTCTAAACGGCGCGCGCGCCGCCTATGAAATGATCGTCGAGGCCTTCGCAGCCGGCGATCTCAAGAGCATTCGCCGTTTCCTCGGCCAATCCGTTTACGAATCATTCAAGGCCGCGGTCGGCGACCGGGAGTCGCGCGGCCATACCGCCGAGCTGAAATTCGTCGGGATCGACGCCGCCGCCATCGTGTCCAGCGAGGCCGATGAAGAGGCCATGACGGTCGTTACCGATTTCAGCTCCAACCAGGTGCGCGTGATCCGCGACAAGGATGGCGCGATCGTCGACGGCGACCCGAACCGGATCGATCTCGTGAAGGATCGCTGGACGTTCTCGCGCAAGACCCGGAGCGCCGATCCGAACTGGGTGCTGGTCGCCACCGGCGCCGGCGTCTGATTCGGACGTCTCGCTAAACGGCGGGCAGAGGTCTATAGCGGGCCTGTCGCTTCGCTCCCGGCGTTCTATTCGTGAAATTCGAGACCCGACGCTCGCTCAGCCAGGCGCTGATTCTCGCCTTCTCGCTCCTGATCATGGCGGGGGTCGCCGTGTTCGGCGGTCTGATCCCGCCGCCAAAACAGTTTCCCGACGACGCGCTCTACGGGGCGCCCGAACTTTCCTACGCCGCCGCAAGCTATGGCGAGCTTGAAGGCTGGTCCATCGATGATCAGTATGCGGCGCTTCAGACCTTCGCACGCTCCTGCGCCCGCATCGAGAGCGCCGACCCGGAAAGTCCCGCCAACCCTCAGGAGGCGCTCGGCCCCGAATTTGAAGGCGTCTCGCTGTCGGGACGCGTCGGCGACTGGCTTCAGGCCTGCGCGCATGCGCGGTCGCTGCTGTCCGAGGGCATTGAAAACCCCGCCGACGCCGCCGCCGCCGCCCGCAATTTCTTCGAGGCCGAGTTTCAGCCTGTCCGCATCATCGAGAAGCGGCGTAGAAAGGATGAGCGCCCGGGCCGGCCGAAGATCTCGAAATCGGGCCTCGTCACCGGCTATTTCGAGCCCGTCTATGCCGCCTCGCTTTCGCCCACAGCAAGTCATTCGCAGCCGCTGCTCGCCCGTCCCGTCGATCTCGTCATGGTCGATCTTGGCGCCTTTCGTGAAAAGTTCGCCGGAGAGCGCATCGCAGGTTTCGTTGAGGAAGGCCGCCTGAGACCCTATCCCGATCGTCGCGCCATCAATGCGGGCGCGCTCGGGCCCCGAGCCCTTCCGATCGCCTGGCTCGATCCGGACGACCTCTTCTTCCTGCAGATCCAGGGCTCGGGCCGTCTCCTGTTCAAGGACGGATCAGTCATGAGGGTCGGCTATGATGGTCAGAATGGCTGGCCCTATACGGCCATTGGAAAGTTCCTTCTCGAGAGCGGGGCGCTGACCCGCGAGAATATCAGCATGCAAACCATCCGGTCCTGGCTGAAATCGGCGCCGCCTGACGCGGCGCGCACATTGCGCGAAAAAAACCAGTCCTATGTCTTCTTCCGCCGTCTCGACGATCTCGAGAGTCCGGATCTCGGGCCTTTGGGCGCCGAGGGCGTGCAGTTGACGCCGATGCGGTCGGTGGCCGTCGATCGCCGCTATCATGCCCTCGGCGCGCCTGTCTTTCTCCGGGTGAAGCGCGCTGGCGGCGCGCCGCCGGTCGAGCGGCTGTTCATCGCGCAGGACGAGGGCGGCGCCATCAAGGGGCCGGCGCGCGCCGATATTTTCATCGGCGCAGGCGACGAAGCGGGGGAGATTGCGGGCGCCTTGAGGGCCGAGGCGGAAATGGCCGTCCTCGTCCCGAAGCCGGCCGCGGCGCGCTTCATCGCCGCCAAGGGGCGCGCCCGCTGATGCGCCGGCGCCTGAGTGACGAGGAATCGGCGCTGCTGGCGAGAGCCCTCGCCGATGTGAAGCCGCTGAAAGCGCGGCGGCGACAGGCTCTGGCGACGAAGGGGGCGCCATCGCCGCCTGTTAAAGGCCCACGCGAGAAAGTGGAGCGAGAAGAGCGCGGGCCCGGCGCGGGCGCTCCTCCTCCGCATCCGTCGGCGGCGCAAATGCGCGCGCGCGCCTCCTCGGCCTTCACCGCCGGCGATCCGCGCATCGAGACCAAGGCGCGGCGCGGGCGGATCGCCATCGAGCGCATCCTCGATCTGCACGGACTTCGTCAGGATACGGCGCATGCCCGACTCTCGCGTTTCATTGAAGCGGCGCAGCGGGACGATTGCCGTTGTGTTCTGATTGTCACCGGCAAGGGCGCGCCCGCCGATTCGGCGTCGCGGCTCGCTGATCCGGCCCCGCGCGGCGTCATCCGCAGGCGCTTTCTGGAGTGGATCGAGGAGGCGCCCCTGCGCGCGCGCATCGCCCGCGTCGGCAGGGCCGCGCCCCGGCATGGCGGCGCCGGCGCGTTCTATGTTTTTCTCAAGGGACGCAGGCGAGAGCCTATTCGGCGGCCTTCTTGAACTCCTCCGGCGCTTCGCCTGATTTGCGCTCCTGCCGTTCGGCGCGCCGCGCTTCGCGGGCGAAACGCTTCTCCTCTTCGCGCGCGCGCTTTTGCGCCGCTTTCAGGTCGCGTCTGGTCGGCTCGGGCTCGGGCGCCTGAGCCGCCTTCGCCTCCAGGGCGGCGAGCCCCTCGACGGCGAGCCGGTGCACGGCGACATAGTCCATCTTGCCGGTGCCAAGTACGGGAACCGCATCGACCGATACGATCTTCTTCGGCACGGCGAGTTCCGGAACGCCGTGGCTTTGCGCCCAGGCGAGCAGGAGCGCGCGGTCGGCGTCCTTCCGGTCGGTGACGAGGACGATCTGCTCGCCTTTGCGGTCGTCAGGCAGGATCGCGGCGCCGTGCATGTTGTCGGGCCAGACGGCGGTCGCGCAGTTCTCCACGACGGCAAGGGACACCATCTCTCCGCCGATCTTGGCGAAGCGTTTCATCCGCCCCCGGATCGACATATAGCCGCCGGCGTCGAAGGAGACGATGTCGCCGGTGTCGTGCCAGCCTTCGGCGAGAGGCTTCAGCACCCCCGGCGCATCGGGGGAAAGGTAGCCCTTCATGACGTTCGGGCCGCGGACGAAGAGCCGCCCCGCGCCTTCCAGGCCCTCGACCGGTTCGACTCGCGCCTCGATGCCTGGCAGCAGCCTGCCGACCGTGCCCGCGCGGATGTCGCCTGGCTGGTTGGCGGCGACGACTGGCGCGGCTTCGGAAACGCCATAACCCTCGAGCACCTCAAAGGAAAACCGCTTCGAGGCCGCCTGGCGCGTCTCGTCCTTCACGCGCTCGGCCCCGCACACAGCAATGCGCAGAGAGCTCATGCCGCCTTCCTCGCTGGCGCGCATATATTGCTGCAGAAAGGTGTCGGTCGCGAACAGGACCGTGGCGCTGGTCTCGAAAATGCGCTTCGGGATGATCTTGGTCTGCAGCGGCGAGGGATGGAACACTGCGGGGTAGCCATTAAGGACCGGCCAGAGCGTGCCGGCGGTGAGGCCATAGCAGTGAAACGCGGGCAGCGGATTGAAGAAAATGTCCGTCGGCAGAAGTTCGACATGCGCTGCAATCTGCTCGATATTGGCGATGATGTTGGCGTGGCTGAGCACGACGCCCTTGGGGTCGCCTTCCGTGCCCGAGGTGAAGAGGATGACGCCCCAGTCATCCGGGTCCGGCTGGGCGGCGAGAAAGAGCGGCAGGAAGGGCCCGGCGAGGGCGCGCGCCTTGTCCTGAGGCTTAAGGCCCTCTTTCAGGTCTTCGAGATAGGCGAAATCGACGGCGCCGGAGAGCTCTTTGACAAGGTCGCCAAGGCCCGCCAGCTCGACGAATTTATGCGCGGTCAGCACCTTGGAGACCTGCGCCGCCTTGGCCGCGGCGCGCAGATTCTTGGCGCCGGACGTGAAGTTCAGCATGGCCGGCACGCGGCCCTGCGCGAGCACGGCGAGAAAGGCGATGAGCACGGCCGCGCCGGTCGGGAGCAGAATGCCGACGCGCTCGCCCGGTCTGGTCATGCGGGCGATGGGACCGGATAGGGCGAAGGCGGCGCGGGTCAGCTCGGCATAGGTGATCTTCTTGCCATCGCCGTCGATGACCGCGAGCTTGCTCCCGCCATGCTTGCGGGCGGCGCCCAGAAAGGCCTGGAAGATATTACGGCGCGCTCGTCGCGAAATTCGGCGGACGGCGGCTTCGTTGACGGCGGGAACCTGCATCTGGCGCCTCCTCATCCCCTTTTGGGGGATCGCGCCCCTCTCCCGGAGAATTGCGGGATGTTAACCCAAGCCGCGACGCCGGCAAAGCGGGCGTCAACGCCAGGGATGAGGGCCGGATCCGCCGGGGCGCTCCGCCGCAGCGCTGAGTTCGTCAATACACCCGCTTTTTCGGCGCGATGTAGTCGATATCCTTGGTCAGCGTGAAGGCGTGGACCGGACGGTAGTCAAGGCTCGCTTTGCCGTTCGAGAACCAGGCGCAGCTGTGCTTCATCCAGTTGGCGTCGTCGCGCTCGGGGAAGTCCTCGCGGGCGTGGGCGCCGCGGCTTTCGGTGCGTGCGGCGGCGCTTTCCATGGTGACGATGGCCTGCGCGATCAGATTGTCGAGTTCGAGAGTCTCAAGAAGATCGGTGTTCCAGACAAGCGTGCGGTCGGTCACGCCAAGATCAGGCATGTCGTCATAGACTTCGCGGATGCGCTTCCTGCCCTCCTCCAGAACCTCGCCGGTGCGGAAGACGGAGCAATTGGTCTGCATGACCTTCTGCATCCTCAGGCGGAGCTTGGCCGTCGGCGTGCCGCCATTCGCGTGACGGAACCGGTCGAACCGGGCGAGCGCCTCCTCGCCGGCCCGCTTCGGCAGCGCCGCGTTCGGGCCCTTCTTCACGATTTCGCCGCATCGAAGTCCGGCGGCGCGGCCGAAGACGACAAGGTCGATCAGCGAATTGGAGCCGAGGCGGTTGGCGCCGTGTACGGAAACGCAGGCGGCTTCGCCCAGCGCCATAAGGCCGGGCACGACATGATCCGTGTCGGCGCCGCGCTTGGTGACCACCTCGCCGTGATAGTTGGTCGGGATGCCGCCCATATTGTAATGGACGGTCGGCAGCACCGGGATCGGGTCTTTGGTGACGTCGGCTCCAGCGAAAACTTTCGCCGATTCCGAAATGCCCGGCAGCCGCTCGTGCAGGACCTTGGGATCGAGGTGCGAGAGGTTGAGATGGATGTGGTCCTTATCGGGCCCGACGCCGCGGCCCTCGCGGATCTCGATCATCATGGCGCGGCTGACGACGTCGCGCGAGGCAAGATCCTTTGCTGACGGCGCATAGCGCTCCATGAAGCGTTCGCCCTGCGCATTGGTGAGATAGCCGCCCTCGCCGCGCGCGCCCTCCGTGATGAGAACG
>CAYTVQ010000077.1:0-1421 GCA_964441615.1 uncultured Caulobacterales bacterium
CGATGGAAGCGCTGATCCATCACTTCAAGCTCTATACCGAGGGCTATCACGTGCCGGCCGGCGAGACCTATGCCGCCGTCGAGGCGCCGAAGGGCGAGTTCGGCGTCTATCTGGTCGCGGACGGCACCAACAGGCCCTACAAGTGCAAGATCCGGGCGCCCGGCTATCCGCATCTTCAGGCCATGGACTGGATGTGCCGCGGGCACATGCTGGCGGACGTCTCAGCGATCCTCGGGTCGCTCGACATCGTCTTCGGCGAGATCGATCGCTAGGCCCTGGGCCTTGCTGCAGGCCGACTGCGGATCGACATGACGCTGGACCTGTTCGACTACGCGCTGCTCGCGGCCGCCGGATTCGCGTCGGGCTGGATCAACGTGCTCGCCGGCGGCGGGTCGATGTTCAATGTCGCGGCGCTGGTCTTCCTCGGGCTTCCCGGCCCCGTCGCCAACGGCACCAACCGGATCGCCATCGTGGCGCAGTGCGTCGCCGCCATCACGGAGTTCCGGCGCAAGGGATTTTCAGATTTCAGACTGTCCGCGAGCCTGGCGGCCGCGGCTTCGGTCGGGGCCTTCTTCGGCGCGAAAGCCGGCGTGCAGCTGGAAGGCGAGTGGTTCGAGCGTACGGTCGCGCTCGTCATGATCGCCGTCGCGCTCGTCATGGCTTTCGACCGCGGCGCGGCGGATGACCCGGCGCGCAGGGCCGCGCCTGCGAAGAACCTCCTTCTTGGGCACGCGCTGATGGTCGGCGCGGGGTTCTGGGGCGGCTTCATCCAGATCGGCGTCGGCTTTCTGCAGATGCCGATCCTCTATCGCGTGATGGGTCTCGATCTCGTGCGCGTGAACATGCACAAGGTCTTCATCGCCCTCTGCTTCACGCTGGTCGCGCTCCTCGTCTTCGCCGCAGAGGTTCCGATCGCCTGGGAGGCGGGGCTCGCGCTCGCCGTCTCCAACGCCGTCGGCGGCTGGGCCGGCGCGCGCGCGACCATGCTGAGGGGCGCGAAGTTCATCAAGACTGTCGTCTATGCGGTTATCGCCGTGGTGATCTCGAAGCTGCTATTTTTTTAGGGAATGGCCGGGCCTGAGGCGATTTTCCGCAGGAATGGCGTTTGACCCCTTCGGCCCCCTGCGGCAGGTAACGGCACGCTTACGGGCCGAAGCCTTTTTCAACCGACAGGAATCTTCCGATGATCACCCATGCCGTCCGCGCGCATCGCGCCAAGGATACCCTAAGGCGCGAGGATCAGCTCGCCTGGAAATTCGCGGAGGTCGCGGCCGATCCGGTCGAGGTCGACGCCGAGGCGACGGAGATGATCATCAACCGGATCATCGACAATGCCTCGGTCGCCATCGCGTCGCTGAACCGCGGACCGATCAAATCCGCCCGGGCGATGGCGCATGCCCATGGCCGCAAGGGCGGCGCGA
>CAYTVQ010000077.1:1521-10516 GCA_964441615.1 uncultured Caulobacterales bacterium
CCGATCAAATCCGCCCGGGCGATGGCGCATGCCCATGGCCGCAAGGGCGGCGCGACGCTGTTCGGCGCGCCGGCCGATCAGACGGTGTGCGCCGAATGGGCGGCCTGGGCGAACGGCACGGCAGTGCGCGAGCTCGACTATCACGACACCTTCCTCGCTGCGGATTACTCCCATCCCGGCGACAACATTCCGGCGGTGCTCGCTGTCGCGCAGCAATGCGGCAAAGGCGGCCGCGACCTCGTGCGCGGCATCGCGACGGCCTATGAGGTGCAGGTCAATCTCGTGAAGGCGATCTGCCTGCACGAACACAAGATCGACCACATCGCGCATATAGGCCCGTCGGCGGCGGCGGGCGTCGGCACGCTGCTCGGTCTGCCCACGGAGCAGATCTATCAGGCGGTCCAGCAGGGCCTGCATACGACCATCACCACGCGCCAGTCGCGCAAGGGCGAGATCTCGAGCTGGAAGGCGTTCGCCCCGGCCTACGCCGCAAAGCAGGCGATCGAGGCGGTGGACCGGGCCATGCGCGGCGAGGGCGCGCCTTCGCCCGCCTATGAGGGCGAGGACGGGCCGATCGCCTGGATCCTTAACGGCCGCACGGCGCGCGACAAGGGCGGCTCGCCTTACGAGCCGACCTATCATGTGCCGCTGCCGGGCAAGGGCGAGCCGAAGCGCGCCATCCTCGACACCTACACCAAGGAGCATTCGGCCGAGTATCAAAGCCAGGCCCTCATCGATCTCGCTTTCCGCATGGGCAAGGAAATCCAGAAGCGCGCCGGCTTCGACAAGGTGAAGTCGATCGTCCTGCACACGTCGCATCACACGCACTACGTCATCGGCACGGGCTCCGGCGATCCGCAGAAGATGGATCCGAACGCCAGCCGCGAAACGCTCGATCATTCGATCATGTATATCTTCGCGGTCGCGCTCGAAGACGGCGAATGGCATCACGTCCGCTCCTATGCGCCGGAACGCGCCAGGCGCCCCGGCACCGTCAGGCTCTGGCATAAGATCTCGACGGTCGAGGACCCGGAATGGACGCGCCGCTACCACAGCCACGATCCGAAGGAGAAAGCCTTCGGCGCGCGCGTCGTCGTCACCTTCGAGGACGGCTCGACGCTCGTCGATGAGCTCGGGATCGCGAATGCGCATCCCTTCGGCGCGCGGCCCTTCAGGCGTCCCGAATACATCAGGAAGTTCAAATCACTGACTGACGACATCCTCGACCCGAAGGAATCGGCGCGTTTCCTCGACCTTGTGCAGCGTCTGCCGAACCTGTCGGCGGCCGAGGTGCTGCTGCTCAATCCCGTGGCGCCGAAGGGGTATCTGCAGGAGAATCCGGCGAAAGGGATCTTCTGATGCTCTTCACCAGGAAACACGCCGCCGAAAAGCGCGCCGACTTCCGCGCCAAGCTGAAATCCGGCAAACTCCTCCAGTTCCCCGGCGCCTTCAATCCGCTGTGCGCGCAGCTGATCGAGCGCAAGGGCTTCGACGGCGTCTATATTTCGGGCGCGGCGATGAGCGCCGATCTCTGCCTTCCCGATATCGGCATCACGACGCTGACCGAGTTCGCCGATCGCGGGCACCAGATCGCGCGCGTGACAGACCTTCCGACAATCATCGACATCGACACGGGTTTCGGCGAGCCCATGTCGGCGGCTCGTTCAGTGAGAACAATGGAAGAGCTCGGGCTCTCCGCCTGCCACATCGAAGATCAGGTGATGCCGAAGCGTTGCGGCCATCTCGACGGCAAGGAGGTCGTCAGCACCGAGATGATGATCCAGCGCGTGAAGGCCGCCGCCGAGGCCAAGCGCGATCCGAACTTCATTCTGATCGCGCGATCCGACGCGCGCGCCGTCGAAGGTCTCGATCAGGCCATCGATCGCATGAAGGCCTATGTGGACGCCGGCGCCGACATGATCTTTCCCGAAGCCATGCAGAACGAGAAGGAGTTCGAGGCGGTCAGGAAGGCGATCACGGTCCCGATCCTCGCCAACATGACCGAGTTCGGAAAGAGCCGGCTTCTTAACCGGAAAGAGCTCGAAAGCCTCGGCTTCAATCTTGTGATCTATCCGGTGACGACGCTGCGCCTCGCCATGGGCGCCGTCGATCGCGGTCTCGACCGCATCCTGAAGGACGGCGATCAGAACGGCATCCTGGGCGAAATGCAGCACCGCCGCGATCTCTACGATCTCCTGCGCTATCACGACTACAACCAGTTCGATCAGTCTCTCTACAATTTCCAGGTCGGCGACACGCCGAAGAGTTGATCGCCGCTGCCGGCCGCGCCGGTTGATTCCGCTCCCTCGTGCTCCTAGCGTTAATCCGCAACTGCGAGGGCCTTCGTATGGGTGACGGAAACCGTTGGCCGGAGAACGGCATGACTACTGTCCCTATCGCGCGCAGCGAAGAGGATCGCGTCCGCGCCATGGCGGCCGTCAGGGAGCTTATCCGGTGGATCGGCGACGATCCCTCTCGCGAAGGGCTTCGTGACACGCCGCGGCGCGTCGTCGACGCCTTTCTTGAGTACTTTCGTGGTTACGAGGAGTGCGCAGAGACCTATCTTTCCCGCACCTTTGAGGAAGTCGGCGGCTATGACGAGATCGTGCTTCTGCGCGACATTCCCTTCCATTCGCACTGCGAACACCACATGGCGCCCATTATCGGCAAGGCGCATGTCGCCTACCTGCCGCGGCGCAAGGTTGTCGGCATCTCGAAGCTCGCGCGCGTCGTTCACGCTTTCGCGCGCCGTCTCCAGGTGCAGGAGCGTTTGACCGCGGAGATCGCCGACTGCATCCAGAAGGTGCTGGAGCCGGTCGGCGTCGCCGTCGTCATCGAGGCGACGCATGCCTGCATGACCTGCCGCGGCGTCGAGACGCCGGGCGTCATCATGACGACAAGCCGCATGATGGGGGTATTTCGCGATGACGATAAAGCGCGCGCGGAGGTCCTGAAGCTGATCGGCTTCACCTGAGGGCGTCGCCGCCGCCTCAACCGGCGTGCTAAAAGGCCCCATGGAAGGCATCGACTCCCTCATATCGTCGCGCAGCCCGCTCGAGCTTCTGCTCGTCGGGCTCGCGCTGTTCGTGCTGCCGGCGTTCTCGCTCTTTTATGGAGTGAGGAGCGCAGGCGAACGACGCATCGGAAGCGACAAGCTCATAGGCCGCTATATGCGCACGATGCTGCGCGGCTGGATCGTCGCGGCGGCGGTGCTGATCGCGTGGAAGCTCGCGGGGCGCTCCTTCGATGACCTCGGCCTTGCCTGGCCCCCGGCGCCGCTGGAGCTCGCCGCCATCGCTTTCGCGCTCGCCGCCGTCGCCGTCCTCGCCTGGCAGGCGACATTCGGTTTCCGTCCGAGCGAAAAGGACATCGCCGCATGGAAGCGCCAGCTCGACGCCTTGAAGCTCGCGCCGCGCAATGCGCGGGAGCTCCTCGCTTTCATTCCGGTCTCGATCACCGCCGGCGTCTGGGAAGAGCTGTTCTATCGCGGCTTCCTCATGTGGTTCTTCGCGCCGCTGGCGGGCGTTGCCGGTTCGATCGCCATCACTTCGGTCATCTTCGGCGTCGGCCACGCCTATCAGGGCTGGAAGGGGGTCGTGCGCACTACAATCGCGGGCGCCCTCTTCGCCGCCGGATACGCCCTCACGGCAAGCCTCTGGTGGCTGATGATCATCCACGCCGCCATCGACGTTTTTGCTGGCGTTCTCGCATGGCGGGTCTATTCCATGCACCGCGACAGCTAGACTGACCTCATGACCGACGCCGTTCCCGCCGCCACCGTCGTCATCTTGCGCGACGAACCAGAACTCGAAGTCCTGATGATCAAGCGGCACGAAGAGTCCGCCTTCGCCGGCGGCGCGCTCGTCTTTCCGGGCGGGCGCGTCGATCCGAACGACTCCAACCCCGCGTGGCGCGACCATGCCGAAGGGCTCGATCCGGCGCGCGGCGCCTATCAGGTCGCCGCCATTCGCGAGGCCTTCGAGGAAAGCGGCATTCTGATCGCGCGCGCACCCGACGGCCGCATGGTGTCGGCTGAGGCGGCGTCCGCCTATGCGCCGTGGCGCCAGCATGTCGAGGCTGATGACGGCCGCTTCCTCGAATTCATCAGGAAGGAAGGATTGTCGCTCGCCTGCGATCGCCTCGTCCTGTTCGCCCACTGGGTGCCGCCGGCCGGCATGCATGCGCGGCGGTTCGATACGCTGTTTTTTGCAACGCGCCTTCCGGAATCCCAGGCGCCGGTCGCCTGCGGCCTCGAGACCACCGAAGCTCTCTGGACGAGCCCGCGCGCGGCGCTGGAGCGGCGGGCGCGCAATGAGTGCAAGATCATCTATCCCACCGCGCGCAATCTCGATCTCCTCGGCGTCAGCCCCGACAGCGCCCATGTTTTCGCGCTTGCCCGCGCCCGCGACATCCGTCCGATCACGCCGCATGTCGAAGAGCGCGGCGGACGCAAATTTCTGTGCATCCCCAGGGATTGCGGATATCCCGTGACGGAAGAGCCGCTGGAGCTCGCCTTCCGGACGTGAGCCTTCGGCGTTAAGAAATCCTTCACCTGCCCTTGCGCGCAATGGAGCGATGTCAAAGCCGCTCGCCAACGCCGTCGCCGCCTATCTGGCGCATCTCAAGGCCGAACGGCGTGCAAGCCCCTACACATTGCGAAACTACGGCGCGACTCTCAGGCGCTTCATCAGTTATCTTGAGGCCGAGCGTCGCGCGACCGGCCTTGCCGCGCTGGCGCGACTCGATCCGGCCGACTTCCGCGGCTTTCTTGCAAGCCGGCGCGAGGACGGCGCCACGGCGCCGACGCTCAAGCTCGATCTGTCGGCGTTGAGGTCGTTCTTCGCCTGGCTCTCCCGCCGCGAGGGAATCGACAACGACGCCATCGCAAGCCTGCGCGGTCCGAGGTTGAAAGACCGCCTGCCGAGGCCGGTGAGCGAAACGGACGCCGAAAGGCTGATCGAGGCGGCGCAGACGGCGAAGACGCCATGGGTCGCCGCGCGCGATGCGGCTCTCTTCACCCTGCTGTACGGCGCCGGCCTGCGGATTTCGGAGGCGCTGTCGCTGCGCCGCCGGGACGGCGCGCTCGGCGAGCGCCTGCGGGTCCTCGGCAAAGGCGGCAAGCATCGGGATGTGCCGATCCTTCCGGCGGTTCGCGATGCGGTTGCAAGTTACGCGGAACTTATTCCATTTGCGGGAGAGCCGGAGGGTCCGCTCTTCCTCTCGGTCCGCGGCAAGGCGCTGTCGCCGCGGCTCGCCCAGCGCATGATGGAAAGCCATCGTCGCGCGCTGCAACTCCCCGATAGCGCGACTCCGCACGCCCTGAGGCACGCATTTGCGACGCATCTTCTGTCGGCTGGCGGCGATTTGCGGGCGATTCAGGAGCTTTTGGGCCACGCCTCGATCGCCGCGACGCAGCGCTACACCAAGGTCGACGCCGAGCGCCTACTTTCCGCTTACGAAACGGCCCATCCCCGGGCATAATTTCCCCAGGGTTGGGATTGTAAGGGTATCGGAAGGAGCGTCGCCATGTCCAAGGGATCAATGATGCCGTTTGGCGGCAAGCCGCGGACGAACGAAGCCTCGCGCGGCGCCGAGACGGCGCCCCCGCCATCGCCGCGGCAGCAGCAGCCGGCGCCGCAGCGCGCGCCGGAGACGGCCGCGCCGGCGATCAGGACCATTCTCGGCCCAGGCTGTGTCGTCGAGGGAAAGCTCGTCTGCGCCGGGCCGACGCAGCTTGACGGCAAGGTATCGGGCGAGCTCGTGGCCGACGATTTCCTGATCATTGATCGCAACGCCGCAATCCACGCCGACCTCGACGTGCAGGAAGTGGTCGTGCGCGGCGCGGTCACGGGCAACATCAAGGCGACGCGGCGCGTCACGCTCGAAGAGACGGCGCAGGTCGAAGGCGATGTCGCTGCGCCCGAGGTCGAGATGAGGATCGGCGCGCAAATGTCAGGCAAGATAGACGTGATGCAGCGCGCGAGAGAGGCGCAGTCCGCTCTGACGAAGGAGCCCGCCTACCTGCCGCACGAGCATCAGCCGACGCCGGCCTATCGCCAGCAGTCCTACCCGCCCGCGGGTCAGCAGGCCGCGCAGCCAGCTGCGGCGGTTCGCGAGCCGGCGCCGGCCTTCGTCGCCTTTGACGACGTGCCGGAGCGCCCAGGCGCCTAGGGCGTAAATGTTCAGGAGCGGATTGCGGCTCAGGCCGCCTTCTCGAGACCTTCCGTCCACTGACCAAGTTGCGCGAGGCCGTTCATCTTGGCGCGGTGCGCAAAGGCGCGCTGGCCGGCGGCGACGTTTTCAGGCCGGCCGCCCCAGGCTTTGAGCGGCGCGGCCTGCAGCGCGCGTCCATAGGAAAAGGAGAGCTTCCACGGCAGTTGCGCGCCCTTGTTCATGGCGTTCAGGTGCGCCGTCGCCTCAATGTCCGACTGGCCGCCCGACAGAAACACGATGCCAGGCACGGCGGCCGGCACGGCGTTCCTGAAGCATTTGAGCGTCTTCTCGGCGACTTCGGCGACCGAGGCCTGCTTTGCGCTTTTTTTGCCGGCGACGACCATGTTGGGTTTGAGGATCGTGCCCTCGAGCGCGACGCGGGCGTCGAACAGCTCCTGATAAAGCGTCTTCAGAGTCCACAGCGTCGCATCGTAGCAGGCGTCGGCGTCGTGATCGCCGTCCATCAGGATTTCAGGTTCAACGATCGGTACGATTTCCGCCTCCTGGCAGAGTGCTGCATAGCGTGCGAGCGCATGGGCGTTCGCCTTGATGCATCCCCACGACGGAATGGACCGGTCGCCGCCGCGCCCGAGGTCGATCACCGCGCGCCATTTGGCGAAGCGGGCTCCAAGCCGGTGGTATTCAAGAAGGCGCTCGCGAAGGCCGTCGAGGCCCTCGGTGACGACTTCGCCCGGACGAGCGCCGGCCAGAGGCTTCGTCCCCGCATCGACTTTGATGCCGGGGATGGAGCCCGCCTGCTCGATCAGTCTGACGAGCGGCGTTCCGTCTTTCGCGTTCTGCCGGATGGTTTCGTCATAGAGAATGACGCCCGAGATATATTTCTCCATCGCCTCGGTCGTGCGGAACAGCATCTCCCGATAGTCGCGCCGCGTATCGGCCGTTGATTCAACGCCGATCGAGTCGAAGCGCTTCTTGATCGTGCCGGAGGATTCGTCAGCGGCGAGAATCCCCTTGCCCGGGGCCGCCATGGCGATCGCAATCCTGTTCAATGCGTCGAGATTCATCGTTGTCATTCCCCGTTGAGCGACTTGCGAATGGCTGCGCCCTCATGTCGTGCGAGCGCCGCGACGCCTGGCAATGTCTTTCCTTCGAGCCATTCGAGGAAAGCGCCGCCGGCGGTCGAAACGTAAGTGAAATCAGCGGCGACGCCGGCGGCGTTGAGGGCGGCGACGGTGTCGCCGCCGCCCGCGACCGCGGTCAGCCTCTTCTCTCGGCAGAGCTTTGCCGCGTAGCGCGCCGCTTCGATGGTGCCGGTGTCGAAAGGCGCCGTTTCGAAGGCGCCGACCGGACCGTTCCAGACGAGCGTCTTTGCGCCGTCCATTTTCGCCGCGATGAGATCGACCGAACGGGGCCCGATATCGAGGATCATCTGGGCCGGTCCGACTTCGTGGACGCCGACGACCTCATGCGCGGCGTTCTCCTTGAACTCCTCGGCGACCACGACGTCTTCGGGCAGAACAAGGTCGCAG
Source organism: uncultured Caulobacterales bacterium (assembly GCA_964441615.1). GTDB lineage: Bacteria > Pseudomonadota > Alphaproteobacteria > Caulobacterales > Parvularculaceae > Amphiplicatus. The sequence continues at coordinate 9,225 of CAYTVQ010000077.1, forward strand.
CCGCGCTTTTCCGCCTTCGCCATGATCTCGCGCGCCATGTCTGCGAATTTCGGTTCGGCGAGCGACTTGCCGATCGCAACGCCGCGCGCAGCGAGGAAAGTGTTGGCCATGCCGCCGCCGACGACCAGAATGTCCGCTTTCTGAACGAGATTGGTCAGGAGTTCGATCTTGGTCGAAACCTTGGCCCCGCCGACGATCGCCATCAGCGGGCGGGCGGGATTTAGGAGCGCGGCGGCCAGATGATCGAGCTCGCGCTCCATCTGGCGGCCGGCCGCGGCGGGCAGAGCGTGGGCGAGCCCCTCGGTCGATGCGTGGGCGCGATGCGCGGCCGAGAAGGCGTCGTTGACGTAGAGATCGCCATTCGCTGCGAGCGCCTTCACGAATGCGGGATCGTTCGCCTCCTCGCCCGGATGAAAGCGCGTATTCTCCAGCATGGCGACATCGCCAGGGGCCATTCTTGAAATGACGTCTTCGGCCGGCGGGCCGATGCAGTCGGGCGCGAAGGCGACGGGGCGCTTCAGGATCTCCGCGAGCTTTTCAGCGACAGGGCGTTGCGAGAATTCGGGGCTCGGCCTGCCGTCGGGGCGACCGAGATGCGAGAGCAGGACGACCTTCGCGCCCATCTTTGCAAGGCTCTCGATCGTCGGCAGGGCGCGTTCGATGCGCGTCGCGTCGGTCACCTTCCCGCTCTTCATGGGCACATTGAAATCGACACGGACAAGCGCGCGTTTGCCGCGCGCTTCGATGTCGTCAAGGGTTCGGAAGTTCCGCGCTGCCATGCCGCCCGCCGCGCCTCAGAGGAACTTCGCCATCTCGAAGGCGGTGTCGGTCATGCGCGTGGAGAAGCCCCACTCATTGTCATACCAGGCGAGGATACGCGCGAGCCTGCCTTCGAGGATCTGCGTCTGCGCAAGCGCGAAGGTCGCTGAGTGCGGGTCGTGGTTGAAGTCGGCGGAAACCAGGGGCTTTTCCGTATAGGCGAGGACGCCTTTCATCGGGCCGTCGGCGGCCTCGATGATGGCGCTGTTGATCTCCTTGGCGCTCGTTTCGCGCTTCGGCGTGAAAACGAGATCGACCACGGAGACGTTCGGCGTCGGCACCCGGATCGACGACCCGTCGAGCTTGCCCTTGAGATCGGGGATGACGAGGCCGATCGCTTTCGCGGCTCCGGTCGACGTCGGTATCATGGACAGCGCCGCGGCGCGGGCGCGGTAAAGGTCCTTGTGCATGGTGTCGAGCGTCGGCTGGTCGCCGGTATAGGAATGGATGGTCGTCATGTAGCCGCGTTCGAT
>CAYTVQ010000078.1:0-10493 GCA_964441615.1 uncultured Caulobacterales bacterium
AGTTTCCTCCCGGGTCGGCGCCTTGAATCTGCGGCCAAGGAGGAAAAGCGCGGCCGCGGCGCCTAGCGCCGCAACGGCCAGGGCTGCAAGGTGCAGCGCGGCCGGCACGACGCTCCAAAGACCGAAAAGTCCGAGCACGGCGATGATGAAGAAGGGGGCCAGCGCGGGCAGGGCGATTGGCCAAAGCCGTTCAAGAACGAGAACGCCGCGCGCCGCGGCGATCCGCCAGGCGCCGGCCAGGCGCCGGGCGGCCGGGCGCCTCGATCTGTGTTTCAACTTGGCCGACATGTTTTTTGCACTCTAGCCCAATGCGGAACGGCGCGTCGATGCGGCGTCAGGCGAATTGCGAAGCCGGCGCAGGCGATGTGGTTAACAAGGGCGTGAGGGGCGGTGCTGTCGATCCTGACCAAGAAGAAGCGGGCGGCTCTCGTCAAAGAGGCGATCGACGCCCGCCGCGATGTCCCGGCCATGGCGGTCGCATGGGTCTTCGTCATCCTCTATAATTTCGTGGGCGTCGCCGACATTTTTTCGACGGCGCATGCGATCGCCATAGGCGCGGCGGAAGAAGCCAATCCCGTCATGCGCGCCGCCATGGATCATTTCGGCACGGGCTGGGCGGGCGCCAAACTGATCCTTCAGCTCGTGGTGAGCGTCATGGTGCTGTGGTTTCCGCACCGCATCGTGCTCGCCCTGTTCATTGCCGCTGTCGCCTTCAACATCGGCGTCGTTTACAGCAACCTGACGATCGGCGGCCTGCTTTAGGAGAGTGCGTCCCGGACGGCCCGCGCGGCGGCTTCGGTCGCCGGGATGGCGACGCTCGAAAAGGCGCTCAACGACACGAAGCCGTGGACCTGGTCGGGATAGTCGATATGGGTCGCGGGCACGCCGGCGGCGAGAAGGCTCTCGGCATAGGCCTTTCCCTCCGAATACAGAGGATCATAGCCGGCTGTGACGACATAGGCGGGGGCGAGGCCCTCGGGCGGCGGCGTCAACAGCGGCGACACCGCCTCGTCATGGCGATCGACGCCCTTCGGAAGGTAATGGCCGTCGAACCAGTCCATGTTTTCCTTGGTCAGGAAATAGCCCGACGCGAATTCGCGCCGCGACCAGGTTTCCTCGACCGACTGCACGACCGGATAGAAGAGGAGCTGGAAGGCGATGTCGGGTCCGCCCTCGCGTTTGAGCTTGCGCGCCGCGACGGTCGCGAGACAGGCGCCTGCGGAATCCCCGCCAAGCGCGACGCGGCGGGGATCGACGCCGTGGCGGCTCGCATTCGCGACGATGGACCGGGTCGCGGCGATGGCGTCGAGATGCGGCCCCGGAAAGGGCGTTTCCGGCGCAAGCCGATAATCTACCGAGATGACGCGAAAGCCCCCGGCGAGCGCAAGCCGGCAGCACACCGGATGATGCGAATCGAGGCTCCCATAGACGAAGCCGCCGCCGTGGAAATAGACGAGCGTCGGGCGGTTTTCTCCGTCCACGGAATCATAGAGCCGCGCACGGAGCGGACCGTCGGCGCCCTCAACTTCCGTATCGCGCACGATCGCCGGCTCCTGCCAGGGCGCATTGACGATCTCGCGGCCGCGCTCGCGGCGGGCGCGGAACTCGGCCGGCGTCTGCTGCGACGGCGGCGGCTCGCCGAGCGCGGCGATGAGATCGAGCAATGGGCGGGTCCTGGGGTCGAGCGGGGTCATCGAACTTCTAGGCGAGGCCCCCGATCAGAGCGTATTTGATGTTGAGATAGTCTTCGAGGCCGTATTTCGAGCCTTCACGACCGAGCCCTGAATCCTTGACGCCGCCGAAGGGCGCAACCTCGGTCGAGATGATCCCCTCATTGACCCCGACAATGCCGTATTCGAGCCTCTCCATCACGCGGAAGGCCCGCCCGAGATCCCTTGTATAGAAATAGGAGGCGAGGCCGTATTCGGTGTCATTCGCCATCCGGACCGCGTCTTCTTCCGTTTCGAAGCGGAAGAGCGGGGCGATAGGGCCAAATGTCTCCTCCTTCGCGACGAGCATTGAGGGCGTGACGCCAGCCAGGACGGTCGGCTCGAAGAATGTCAGACCCTTTTCGTGGCGCTTGCCCCCGGCGATTACGCGCGCCCCCTTGGTCTTTGCATCCTCGATATGTTCCTCGACCTTCCTGACAGCCGCCTCGTCAATCAGGGGCCCCTGTTCGACGCCCGCTTCGAGGCCGTCGCCGACCTTGAGACTTCTTGCGGCCGCAGCCAGCTTTTCCGCGAAAGCATCGTAGACAGAGGACTGCACAAGAATGCGGTTGGAGCAGACGCAGGTCTGACCGGAATTGCGATATTTGGAGGCGATCGCGCCAGCGACCGCTCGATCGAGGTCGGCGTCGTCGAACACGATAAAGGGCGCGTTGCCGCCGAGCTCCATCGATACGCGCTTCATATGGGCCATGGCCTTTGAGGCGAGGGCCTTGCCGATCTCTGTCGATCCCGTGAACGTGATCTTGCGCAGGCGCGGGTGCTCGCACATTTCGTCAGCGATGGCCGATGCTGACCCCGTGACGACGTTAAGGACGCCTTTCGGCAAGCCGACAATCTCGCTGATGACGCCATAGGCGAGGGCGGAAAAGGGCGTCTGGCTCGCCGGCTTGCACACAATGGTGCAGCCCGTCGCCAGCGCAGCGGCGGCCTTGCGCGCGATCATGGCGGTCGGAAAGTTCCAGGGTGTGATCGAGCCGACAACCCCGACCGGCTCTTTGGCGACAATGATGCGCTTGTCGGCCCACGGAGAGGGAACGACGTCGCCATAGACGCGCCGCGCCTCCTCGCCGAACCACTTGAAGAAATTGGCGGCGTAGGCGACCTCGCCCTTCGCTTCGGCGAGGGGCTTGCCCATCTCGATGGTGAGGAGTCGCCCGAGCTCCTCCTGATGATCCATGAGCGCCTGATAGATCTTCCTGCAATAGTCCGCCCGCTCGGCAGCAGGCCGCCGCCGCCAGTCGGCGAAGGCCGAATCCGCAGCATCGATCGCGGCTCTGGTCTCGGCGCGCCCGAACTTCGGGACGGTTCCGACTGTCTTGCCGGTGGCGGGGTTAGTCACCTCGAGCCGCGCGTCGCCGCCAACCCAGCGGCCGCCAATGAAACAGTCTTCACGGAAGAATCTAGAGTCGATCATGAGATAACCTCCGAACCAGGCTTCGGTTAGCGCCAAAACGCTGAGAGCGCCAGACGGGACTGCTCGCCCCGCTTCTTGATCCTGTTGGCGAGGGTTAAATGGTCCCATCGCAACCGGGGCCCGCAAATGACCGTCCTCTATGAAATGAAGAGCGACCATGTCGCGCTCATCACTCTCAAACGTCCTGAAAAGCTCAACGCATTTAACGGCGAACTTCGGCGCGCGCTGCTTGCCGCATTCAAGAAGGCTTCTGCGGACGACGCGGTTCGAGTGGTTGTGCTCACCGGGGCCGGCCGCGCATTCTGCGCGGGGGCCGATGTCAGCGCTGTCGATGAGCCGGACAATGTGGAGGATGTGCTGAACGCGGAATATGGCGCCATCCTCGGCGTGATGCAGTCGATGCCGAAACCCCTGATCGCGGCGATCAACGGACCTGCGGCCGGCATCGGCATGTCGGTCGCGCTGTGCTGCGATCTGCGCGTGATGGCCGAGGATGCCTATCTCATGAGCGCCTTCGCGAATATCGGGCTCCTGCCGGACGGGGGTCTCACGCTGATGCTGACGCAGGAGATCGGCTATGCGCGCGCCTACCAGCTCGCAATCGAAGCCGAGAAGCTCGATCCGCGACGGGCGCTTGACTGGGGATTGATCAATCGCACGGCGCCCACGGCGACATGCCTCTCAAACGCCCTTTCATGGGCCGAGACAATCGTCGATCGCGCCCCGCTCGCCATGGCGTTCACCAAGCGTGCGATGAGGCAGGCGCAACATGGAGAGCTCCGAAAGGCCATCGCGTTTGAAGCCATGCTCCAGCGCGAGGCGCTGAAAAGCGAAGATTGTCGCGAAGGCGTCATGGCGCTGTTCCAGAAGCGAAGACCTGCATTCAAAGGTAGGTGAGATTTCGGGTGGAAGCGCCTTCGGGTCCAGAACGGCCTGAAATGCACTTCTGAAGGACAGTTTCCGCCGGCTGCCGGCGCGTCTAGACTGTCGCCAGGGGACACCACATGAGAGCCTTGCTGACCGCCATTCTTGTCTTGGTGCTGACGGCTTCAACTGGTCTCGCTCAGACGCCAAACTTCCCCGACTGGGAGCGTCAATACGCGGCCGAAGGCGTGCAGATCCTCTCGCCGAAGGACGAGCGCCGGCTTGCGGTGGCGTTCGCAATAACCATTGCAGCCGAGAGCGCCGGCGATCCAAGGGAGGATTTTTCCAGCGCCGTCGCCGACCTGATCGCAGGCCTTGGCGCGCAAGCCGAGACGGTCGAGCGATCCGGCCTCGCCGAAAGCAGCGGGATGATTCTCGAAGCCGTGAAGTTGAAGCGAAATGACGGCGTCATGGTCGATCTTCTGATTGCGGCTTATCCCGTGGCCGGCGGCAAGTGGCAGATCGTCTTCCTGATGTATCCGTCGTCGCTTCCCGATTCCGATCCGCGGGTCGTTCACGCGCTTGATTTCCTCGCAACGGCGTTCAACGCCGGGTTCTCCCTTGTTGATCCTCAGCAATTTGATGCGACAGCGCCGGCAGCAATGCCGCTGACAACAGTGACCGACGCAAGAGAGCCGGCTCCAGCGCCAGAGGCGCCGGCCCAGCCGCCGACACAAGCGCCGCAGGGTCATGTTTGTGAAGAGCGGCCAGTCTGGGGCGCGCAGATTTCGACCTCATGTCTTCCCTCCGGCGTCTGCAACAATCTGGTCGCCAAGAAATTCGAGATGGTCTGCCGGTAGGGCGACGATCCGACGGCATTGTCTGCCCAGCAGACGACGGCGACGCCTTGTCAGCCGTCAGCCGAGAATGGGCAATCCCCATTGCGATGCCGCAAAGGCGATCGCGCCGCCAGCGCACAGCGCGGGTCCAAACGGGACGGGTTTGGCCGCATCGATCGGCGCCCCGGTCCGGACCGAGTGCAGCCAAAGCGAAAAAAGGGCGATCAATGCGCCAAGCAGGGCCGCCGGAGCGAGAATCGGCCAGCCGCCCCAGGCGCCGAAGGCTGCAAAGAGGGCGGCGTCGCCAAGCCCGAGGCCGTCTCTGCCGCGCAGTCGTCGATAGAGGATGGCGATCAGAAAAAAGGCGGCATAGCCGGCGGCGGCGCCGATGAAGGCCCAGAGCTTATCCGTGTAAAGATCGAACAGATTGGCGAGCAGCCCCAGCCCGATCAGGGGCAGCGTGATCGCCTCCGGCAGGTAGCCGGTTTCCGCGTCAATGCCGGCGAGAGCTATGAGCGACAGGAAGAAGAGGCCCGCCAAGGCGGCCGACCAGCTGAAGCCGAAGAGGAAGACCGCGAGGAGCGCGGCCGCCGAACCCAGCAACTCAATGAGGGGATAGCGTCGGGAGATCTTGGCCCTGCAATTGCGGCATCTGCCTCTGAGCGCGAGGAAACCAATAATGGGAATCAGGTCAGGCGCGGCAATGACGCTCCCGCAGGCGGGGCATCTCGATCTCGGACCCAGTAGCGTGCCCCGGGCGCTCCGGTCCTCGCCAACGAGACCCCAGAGGGCCGGGCCCCGATAAATCACGACATTCACAAAACTGCCAAGAATGAGGCCGAGGAATCCGACGAAAATGTAAGACAGAACCATCATTGCAGTCGGCCTTCGACGACGCCGGCCCTTGCGTCAAGGTCGCTTATCGCCGGGTGGCGCGGGCGCGATTGGGCCGCTGGCGGACAAGACCGGGCCAGCAGCCCCGAAGGCGCGTTGATCATGGGTGTGTGCGCGAGCCTCGCGGTTTGGTAGGTCTGGGCGTTGCAGTGGGTATGCTGTGGACGCGATCGAGCGGGCTTCGTGGTGGTTGTTTTAGGACAGAACCGGGACGGTCAGGCGCCGGATGCCTCCGGATTCCCGATTCGGACCCGGCGCTTTCGCCTGGCGGATGCGAACCTGGCGCCGCAGGGGCGGCGCGCAGGAGGGGTGCAGCCGGCGATCACGCTGGTTGAGGTCGCCCTGACGATCTGTATCGCGGTTCTCGCCGGAAAAGCCTTCTGGACCCTGTTTGCGCCCCTGCCGATTGCACAATCCCCGCCGGCCCCAGCCCAGCCCCTCGCAGTGTCCGGGGCGGCGAACCCGTTCAGGTCTTCGTCGGTCGAGACGGCGACCCCGGCTGCGGCCGCGCCGGTAGCCGTCGAGACGTCACTTGATCTGAAACTGCATGGCGTCTGGGCGGACGGAGCGGGGCGCGGCACGGCCATCATTCTGGTCGCGGGTGCGCTGCAGAAAGTATTCAGGATCGGCGATGACATCTGCTGCGGGGCGAAGCTCGAGGAAGTGTACGCCGATCGCGCGATAATTTCTCGCGGCGGGGCGCGCGAGGCGATATATCTCCCCAATGGACGTACGCCCGCTCGGGCGGTTCAGCCTGCGTCGCAAGGCCAGATCTCAAACGCCGGGGCGTCCATACTGACGATTCAACCTGTCGACAGCGGCGACGGCGTCATGCAGCTGCGACTCTTTCCTGTCCAGGACGCCGCCGGTTTCGAAGCGATTGGCCTTCGGCCCGGCGATATCCTAGTGTCCGTCAACGGAGCGCCGCCAGGCGACGCCGGCGCAGTGATGCGTGTCATCTCCGCGTTGTCGCGCGACGATGTCGTGACGCTCTCCGTGAAACGCGACGGCGTCGAATTCCCCCTCGACGTCACTGTGGGCGAACTGATGGGCGCGCCGGCGATGATGTCGGACTAGCGATTGGGTATTGGATCGAATGCGATTTAAGCAATTCCTTCCCTGGGCTGCAGCGCTGGCGGCGGCTCAAATTGCTCCGGCGGTCGCGCAGGCGGGGCGCGATAGCTGCGGCGCCGAGCTGAACTACGACACTGCCGACATCCGCGCTGTCGTCGATGAGATTGCAGTTCGCACAGGCCGCACCTTCATCCTCGATCCTCGCGTGCAGGGACAGGTGACCATCAAGTCGCCGCCCAACGGCCAGCTTTGCGCGGAAGAGACCTGGGAGCTCTTTCAGGCGGCGCTTCGCGCCAATGGCTTCGTCGCGACGCCTATTGGCGGCAAGAAATACAAGATTGTGGGACTGCAGGATGCGCAGCGATCGGGCGGACCCGTTGGCGCGGGCGGCAGCGGAGATCAGGTGACAGAGATCGTCCGTCTGCGCTATGTCGACGCCCGCGAGGCCGCGGCGAACCTGTCCCAGATCATCGGTCAGAACGGCGTCGCTGCGGCGGTTCGAGGCGGAAACTCCATCATCCTTGTTGATAACGCCGACAATGTTCAGCGCCTCAAACAGGTGATCGCTGAGATCGATCGCGATCCTACAGTGTACCGAACAATTCCGCTCAGCAACGCTAGTTCAATTGAGGTCGCCAGGGTGGTCTCGAGTCTGGCGCGGCAGATCCAGGAGGAAGGCGGGCAGGCGCCCTCGCCGGTGAGCATCGTGCCGATGGAGGCGAGCAACTCGATTCTCATTCGCGCCGAGCCCTCAATGATCAACAGGCTCTCGGCGGTGGTCACAGAACTCGACCGCTACGGCGAGGAACAGGCCGACCTTTCAGTGATTGCGCTCGATCACGCCGACGCTGAGGATCTGGCCCCGCTTCTGCGTGAGCTCGCTGGCGCGCAGCAAGCAGGCGCCGGGTCCGAGGCTGCCGCCGTCTCGCCCGGCGCAAATGTGATCGTCCCGCAAGCCGGCGGCCGTCAGCGAGCCATCATCAGCTTCCACAAACAGACGAATTCGGTGATCATCAGCGGCGACGCGGACATGCAGAAAAAGCTCCGCGACGTCATCGGAAAGCTCGACAAACGCCGCGCCCAGGTGCTGATCGAGGCGATCATTGTGGAGATTTCGGATACGACCGCGCAAGAGCTGGGGGTCCAGTATTTCATCGGCAATACTGAGGGAAAGCGCATTCCGTTTTCCGGCACGGATTTCCCTGGCGCGCCGCCCGACATCTTCAGCGCGATCGGCGAACAGATTCTCGACGGCGCCGACACAACTGACGGCAAAAAGCTGCTTCGCGACGCCGCCTTGCGCTCCCTGCTCGGCGTGAGCGGCTTCGGCCTTGGTCTCGGGGGCGCCACGAAGGACGGTACGATTTTCGGGGCCATGCTGACCGCCATCAAGGAGGATGACACCTCCAATGTGCTTTCAACGCCTTCGGTCGTCACGCTCGACAACGTGGAGGCGAAGCTGAGCGTCGGTCAGGAAATTCCGATCACCACCGGCGAAGCGGTCGGCGACAATTTTCAGAACGCATTCCGGACCGTCAGCCGCGAGCAGGTCGGCACCATCCTCGAGGTGACGCCGCAGATCAATGAGGGCGGCACAGTGACGCTGAAGATCCGTCAGGAATCCTCCAGTATCGACGGGCCGATCATCTCGGATTCGACGGACCTCATAACCAACAAGCGGGAAATCACGACCAGCACGGTAGTCGATGACGGCGCCATCCATGTGCTCGGCGGATTGATCGATGAGACCCGCACGACCCGTGAAGACAAGGTGCCGCTGGTCGGGGACATACCTGTCGCGGGCAACCTGTTCAAAACACGAGCCAAGCAAAAGAACCGCCGCAATCTCATGGTTTTCATCCGCCCGACGATTCTGCGCGACAAGGAGTCCGCGGCGCGTGCGACGGCCCGCAAATACGACTATGTGAGAGGCAAGGAGCTTCTGCAGAGCGGCCGGGCCCAGTCCGCGCTCGACCGGCTGATCGAAGAAGCGACAGGATTGGCGCCGAGCGCGGAAGCGGCGCGTCCGGATTCGCAAGAGAATGAGTGAGACGTCCGCCGCGCCGGTCAAGCTGGTCTATTCCTTCGCCAAGGAACGAGGCCTCATCGTGCTCGACGCCTCGGCGCGCCCCGTGGTCATCGGCGCCCGCGGCAGGCCGGATCCATGGGCGATCATAGAGGCGCGGCGCGTCGTGAACGCGCCGATCGTCATCGACGTGATGCCGCCAGACGCGTTCGAGCGGCGCCTTTCCGAAATATACGCTGTCGATGGGATCAAGGCCGGTGAATTTGAAATGGAGGGCGACGCTGGAGACCTCGCGGCGCTCGCAGAAGGGCTCCCGCAGACGGCGGACCTGCTGGACAGTCAGGACGACGCTCCTGTCATTCGCCTCATCAACGCGCTCATCGCCGAGGCGGTGAAGACGCGCGCCTCAGACATTCACATAGAGCCCTACGAGAAGGCGCTGTCCGTCCGCCTCCGGATTGACGGCGTCCTGCGCGAAGTGTTGTCGCTGCCGTCGCGAATGATCCCTGTCATTGTCAGCCGCGTGAAAGTGATGGCGCGTCTCGATATCGCGGAAAGAAGGCTGCCGCAGGACGGACGCATCTCGATCGCGCTCGGCGGCAAGACCGTGGACGTGCGGGTATCGACGCTTCCGGCGCGATTTGGCGAGCGCGTCGTCATGCGCATCCTCGACAAGGAGGCGGCGCGGCTTGACCTTGATGCGTTGGGGATGCCCGCGGAGGTCAAGGAGCGATTCAGACAGGCGCTGCAGCGTCCCAATGGCGTCATTCTTGTCACTGGCCCCACGGGTTCAGGCAAGACAACGACTCTCTACGCGGCCCTGACATTGCTGAATGATCCCAGCCGCAACATTCTGACGGTCGAGGACCCGGTCGAATACGCCATCGACGGCATTGGCCAGACCCAGATCAATCCGAAAGTGGGACTTACCTTCGCCGCCGGTCTCCGGGCGATACTTCGTCAAGATCCGGACATTGTCATGGTCGGCGAGATCCGCGACGTCGAGACGGCGGAGATTGCGATTCAGGCGTCGCTCACCGGCCATCTGGTCCTCTCGACCGTGCACACCAATTCGGCGGTCGGCGCCGTCACGCGTCTGCGTGACATGGGCGCCGAACCATTTCTCCTTTCTTCAACCATCGCGGCCGTGCTCGCCCAGCGCCTGGTGCGGCGGCTGTGCCCCTCCTGCCGCCGGCCCTATCAGCCGGATGCATCCGAGCGCGCCCTGATGGGCATTTCTCCGGATGCGGACATCGTGATCTATGCGCCTGCCGGGTGCGGCCGCTGCAGTCAGACTGGCTTCGAGGGCCGGGTCGGCGTTTACGAGCTTGTGGTCGCAGACGAGATCCTTCGCCGGCTGATCCATGACAATGCCGGCGAGCAGGAACTGGCGGCTCATGCTTTCAAGCGCGGTGAGACATTGGCGCAATGCGGATTCCGCCATGTGATTGCGGGCGTGACCTCGCTCGATGAAGTCCTGCGCGTCGTGCGACAGGAGGAGGAAGATGCCGGCGTTTGAGTATGAGGCGCTGGACGCCGGCGGCCGCTCCAAGCGCGGAGTCGTCAACGCTGATTCAGCAAGGCAGGCGCGCAGCGAGCTCCGTCGCCTCAGCATGACGCCGTTGCGCATCTCGACGCCACGCGAAAAGCGC
>CAYTVQ010000079.1:0-10275 GCA_964441615.1 uncultured Caulobacterales bacterium
GGCGTGTGCGCGACTTCCGGGTGGAACTGCACGGCGTAAATGCGCCGGTCCTCGTCGGCGATGGCGGCGAACGGAGCTCCATCGGAGACGGCGATCGGCTCGAACCCGGGCGGCAATCGGTTCACCCGATCGCCATGGCTCATCCAGACCTGCCGGCGGTCGCCCTTCTTCCAGACTCCTTCGAACAGCGGGCTGTCGCGAACGACATCGACCGTGGCCCGGCCGAATTCTCGATGGTCTGAGCTTTCGACATCGCCGCCGAGCTGGGCGCAGATCGTCTGCTCGCCATAACAGATGCCGAGGATCGGGACGCCAAGGCCGAATATTGCGTCGGGGGCCCGCGGACTCGATGCGGCTTTGACGCTCGCCGGCCCGCCCGAAAGAATGACCGCTTTCGGCCTGAAGGTCGAAAGGAAAACCTCGCTCACGCGGTTGAAGGGATGGATCTCGCAATAGACTCCGGCCTCGCGCAGGCGTCGCGCGATCAGCTGCGTCACCTGACTGCCGAAATCGACGATGAGAACGCGGTCGTGAAGGGCGGCGTGGGGGTCAAGGGACATGGCGAGCCTCTAGCGGAGTCTCGCTGCCCCGTCATCAGGGCCGCCGGCGACAGGGGATAGCCTCCTGAGGCCTGCAATGAAGAATCCGTCCGAGCCAAGACGCGCCGGCGTGAGCCGCAGCGCGCCGCCCGGCGTTTCGCAGCCCGCAAGGGCCGCCAGTCCCTCCGGCGTTGCGGCGCCGGAGGCCTCGATCGCGGGCAGCGCCCGCTCCGCTCTGAACCCGGAATTGGCTTTCAGGAATGCTTCCACCCGATCTTCATTCTCCTCCCCAAAAATTGAGCACGTGACATAGACAAGTCGTCCGCCCGGCCTGACGAACGCGGCGGCGGCGGCAAGGACCGCATCCTGATCCGACATTCTTCGGTCGAGCTGCTCCGGGGTGAGGCGCCATTTCGAATCTGGATGGCGCCGCCAGACGCCCGAACCCGTGCACGGCGCGTCCACAAAAACAAGGTCCATCCTGCCTTCGAGCGCCTTCAGCGAAGAGTGGTCCGCAAGCGGATTGATGATCTGGAGGTTGCGGACGCCCGCGCGGCGGGCACGTTCGTAGACCGGCTTCAGTCGACGCGCGTCATCGTCATAGGCGTATATCTGTCCACGATTGTCCATGAGGGCGGCCAGCGCCAGGGTCTTGCCGCCGCCGCCGGCGCAATAATCGAGGACCTGAGCGCCCCTGATGTCTCCTGCGGCCGCCGCGGCGATCTGACTCCCGAGGTCCTGGACTTCGACCCAGCCCTTGTTGAAGGCGGGGATGACGGTCACGTCCTGCGTCCGCTCGCTATGGGAAGGCGCCATGATCCGAAGCGCGGTCTTCAGGAAGGGGTGCGGGTCGGCGCCGACGGCCCTGACGGCCTCGTGCGCCCGCTCCGGCGTTGTCTTCAGCGTATTGATCCGGAGATCGACGTCGGCCCTTCCGGTGAACGCCTGCATTTCTCCGAGAATGCGGTCTTCGAAGACACGCGCAACGTTCGGTTCGAGCCATTCGGGAAAGTCCGCAAGCACGGAAACACCGGGCGAATCTTCGTCTCCTCCCCGGCTCATTGCGGAGGCCAGAATCCGGCTTCGCTCGCGCTCGCTGAGGGCGCCGGGCCCGTGCGGCGCTTCGGCCGCGAGCGCTTCGATCTCCTCCGGCGACCTGCCCCAAAGCCAGCGCAATGCGCCCAGCGCCGCCGCCCGCGCCGACCCGTCAGCCATCGCAAAGGCAAGCGAGCGACGCCGGCGCAAAGCATCAAGGCATAGTCCCGATATCCAGGCGCGGTCCCTGGCGCCGGCGTAGCGCGCGCCGCGCGCCCAGTCGGCGAGCGCAATTTTGAGCGGCACGCGCCGGCGCTCGAAATCCGTGAGCGTCTCGATCGCCGCCGCAAGCCGTCCGCTGTCGCGCATGCGCAGTCCTCTATCCGAACTGGGCAGGCCCGCAAGCCCAGCTTGATCGCAAGCGGCGGAAGCCCTAGGCAGCATTCATGTCCCAAAACGATTCAATTCCGCTCGAACAAGCCATCGCGCAGACTATTTCGCTTCTGAGCTCAGGCGACAATGTGCATGCGCGCCGCCTCGCCGAGCGGACGCTCGCCGTTGCTCCGCAGAACGCCAGCGCGATCAACGCCATGGGTCTCGTTGAGATGGCCGACCAGAATTTTGGCGCCGCCGCGACGCTCTTCCAGGCGGCGGCCGCACAGGCCCCGATGGAGCCCAACTTTCTCGTCAACCTTGCCTATGCCCGCATCACAGCCGGCGATTTCGAGGAGGCGCGGACCCACCTCAATCGCGCACTCGCCATCGAACCGGATAACGCCAGCGCCTGGCAGAATCTCGCCTGGATCACAAAAGCGCGGCCCGGCGACGCCACAATTGATCGCATGCGCGCGGCCATCGCCAAACTCCCGGAAGGCGGCGAGTCCTTCGTAAAACTTGCCTATGCGCTTGGAAAATCGCTCGACGACATTGGCGACTTCGATGGCGCTTTCGAATGGTTCCGCCGTGCGAATGACTGCCAACCTTCGCGCTACGATGCGCCGCGGCACGAGAAGTTCGTCAGAGATATCAGGATAACCTTCACGCCCGAACTCGTCGCCAGCCGCCGCCCGGAGGGCCATGAGAGCCGGAAGCCCATCTTCATCGTAGGCATGCCCCGGTCGGGCTCGACCCTGCTGGAAGAAACACTGTGCAGGCACCGCCGCGTCGTGGGTCTCGGCGAAACCGGCGACGTCATCATCTATTCAAACGCCATGGCGGCGGCCCATCCAAAGCGCGCGGCGTATCCGGAATGGGTTCCCGATGCGCCTGAGGGAACGATCGGCGCGCTCGGAAAGCATTACGTCGAGAAATACCTCAAACTGCAGCCGCAGGCCGAGCGGCTGGTCAACAAGGCGCTGCTCAATCACGCCTATGTCGGCCTGATCGCAATGATGCTTCCCAAGGCGCTCATCGTCGAAACGCGCCGCAACGCAATCGATACGTGTCTGTCCTGCTATTTCAAGGATCTGAAGCCCATCCACCACTACGCCATCCGGCTGGAGACGCTGGGCCACTTCTATCGTCTTTATACTGAATTGATGACCCACTGGAAGGAAGTCCTTCCCTCGCTCCTGACGGTGCGTTACGAGCAGTTCATCGAAGACGCGGGGGGCGCCGCCGCCTCGCTGCTTGAAAGTTCAGGCTTGTCGCCGGAACCCCTCGAAGCCTCGGCGCCGCGGCACGTCCAGACTTTCAGCGCCTGGCAGGTCAAGCAGCCCGTATACAGGGACGCAGTCGGCCGCTGGCGGAACTATGAAAAACACATCGGGCCGCTTATCGACGCTCTTGGCGATCTCGGGACCGCATGAAATCAGAGCGCGAGGAGCCTCTGGATTTCCGAAAGCGGATGCCTTGTGAAATCCTTGTCGATCTCCGCTTTCACCCTGGCGCGCAGCGAAATCGAATACGTCTTTCGCAGATCCGCAAGCGCGGCCGGCGGCGCCGCCACGATCAGCGACTTGATGTGGCCCGTACGCTCATGCTCATTGAGAGCCGCGCCGACCGTCTGGGCGAATTCAGTCTCGGCCAGGTGATGATAGTCGGTCGTCTCCATGGCGCTGCGCGCGCCGTCGGGCATGCTCCAGTGACGGCCCGGGCGATCGGCGCCCTGATCCGCCGTTCGCGGGTTTGCTCCCGCCTTCATCACGTCCTCGACACGCAGGTCGGGAAGGTCGGCGTCGCCGCGATTGCGCAGGAACAGCGCTTTGCGGCCATCCGCAATCAGGATCAGGTCGTCGTGTTCAATTCTCACGCGCGGCATGGCGTCCTCGTTTTGGGCAACATGTGGGGCCGTGGCGTTCTTTCGTCAATCGCGCCCTGTACCGCATCTATACCGCATCAAGCAGCCCGCCGCTCAGGCCTTCTTCGGTTTCACAAGGGTCTGCGGCCGCCGCGCTTTCGCTTCGGCGAAAAGCGAGAACGTCTTGTTCACATAATTGCTGACATCCACAATCGAGTTGACATAGGCGTCAAGCTCCTCCGAAGGCTGCTGCTCAACCAGCCGCACGCGACCCGCCGGATTCTCCGTTTCGAAGTGAACATAGAACCAGGGCTCGCCGCGCTTGAACGTCATCGGCTTTGACATGTCGTGCCATTCAAACCCCCAGCTCAGAGGGCGCGGCCAGACATGGATTGGAAAGCGCCCGCAGATCTGCACGCCGGGACGCGGCGTCGGAAAGTAGTGCAGATAAGGCGGCGACTGCACGATGTAGCAGGGGTCATCGGCGACGAAGACATAAGGCGCGATCATCTGCATGATCGGGCGCTCGGGATGGCGCCATTCAGCCTGCGGATGGAGCACAATGAGGTCGCGCAGAGCCCCCTGGCGCACGCCGGATTGCGCGCCGTCGGCGTCGGCGAGCGTGAGCTGCCCGTTAGGCTGGCGGTCGAATTTCAGCGACAGGTCCATCGGAAACGGGATGACCAGATGGCGCCGATCGAAGTCGACGGCCGCAGGGCAGAACTGCACCGATTTCGAGGACATCGGCTTGCCCTGGTGGGGTTCGTAGGGCCTCGGCGGGGCCCACAGCGCGCCTGTCTTCGGCGCGCGGACCGTCCATCCGACCGTTACGATGCGCCCGCGCCCGCCGCGGTCGTCCAACCCTTCCGCGAAATAGTCGTCCTCGTTCATCAGATTCCTTTCGGCGGGACCTAGTTCTTCCGCTTGAAAACAAAGTCGGCTGCGCCTTTGAGGGGACCGGCGCGCGCGCCGAAGCGATCGAGATGCGCCTTGCACTCCTCAACGAGGCGGCGGGCCTGATCGCGCGCGCCTTCGGCTCCGAGGAGCTTTACAAAGGTCGCCTTGTCCATGTCGGCGTCCTGGCCGACTGGCTTGCCGAGCTGTTCGGCGGACCCGAACGCGTCGAGAAGATCATCGACGATCTGAAAGGCAAGGCCGAGATCTTCCGCATACGACGTCAGGGCGGCGATGTCCGCCTCGCTCCCCTCGCCGATGACGCCGCCGGCCAGCGCGGAATAGCGGATCAGCGCGCCGGTCTTCAGGCGCTGCAGCTCTTCGATGCCGGCGAGGTCAAAATCCTTCTGCTCGGCGTAGATGTCGATCATCTGGCCGCCGACCATGCCTTCCTTGCCGGCGCCCCTCGCGAGTTCGAGAGCCAGCCGGCAGCGGACTTCCGCGTTCGGGTGCGTGTCGGGGTGCGCCAGAATCCCGAACGCCTGCGTCAGCAGCGCATCGCCGGCGAGGATCGCCGTCGCCTCGTCATAGGCCTTGTGCACGGAGGGACGTCCCCGCCGCAGATCGCTGTCGTCCATCGCCGGCAGATCGTCATGGATGAGGCTGTAGCAGTGGATCATCTCAATGGCGCAGCCGGCCCGCACCGAACGCGATCGCGGACAGTCGAACATGTCGGCCGCCGCGATGAGCAGAAACGGGCGCAGGCGTTTGCCCCCATCCAGCGCGCCATGACGCATGGCGTCGGCGACGCGCCCGAGCGGCCCCGCGCGCCGCGGCAGGAATCGATCGAGCGCGGCCTCGACGAGACCCGCCGTCTCCCTGATGGTCGTCTCGAAGTCTCGCATCTCTCACCCGCGCCAGCGGCGCCTCATAGCCGACCGCCGGGCGCCCGGCTAGCGCGTAGGATCGACGAAGCCCTTTCCCTCGCATGCCGGGCATTCGCGGGCGAAAAAGCCCCTCCTGCCATGACCCGCGCACGCCAGGCACAGGATCACCGGCTCGTTGCGCCAGAAATAGGCGCGGAAAAACGCCGAGACGTGCTTCTCTATGGCCGCCGGCTCGAATCCGAGCGTATCGGCGCGGTGATCGGCGGCCGGCGCAGCCGATCCGACCTTGAGCGCCCCTAACGCGAACGACATGTCGCGCTTCCATGCGCCAAGGATGAGCGCGAACTTGTTGTCCGAGAACTTCTTCCGCACGGCGATCTTCGCCAGCACATAGAGATCGCCCTCCTCGATGAAGGCGTCGGCGAGGTGGAGCTCGCCGTTCAGCTTGCGCAAGACGCGGTCGCTTGGGCGGAAGCCGACGAATCGCGCGAGAAATCCGAGTTCCGTGACCCCCGCCTTGACCCCGCCCTCGTGCACGAGCGCGACGACGAAGCGGAACGCTGAATCGGCGACGTCGTAGACGGTGTGGCTCTCGTCCTCGCCGATCACGAGGATCGACCTGAAGGCCCGCTTCAGCCCCTCCTCAATCCGCGCCCGCGGCCAGGTCACGGCGGACTTCTTCGGGGCCGACTTCTTTTCCACCTTTTCGGGCATTGGTCCCTAACGGCGCCTCTCGATCAGGCCCGCGCCGCCGCAGGTTTCGCAACGCCGGGCGATGAAGCCGGTCTTACCGCGCCCGCCGCATTCCCCGCAAACCACAGCTCTCGGTCCTGCTCCCACCAGGGAGGAGAAGAGTCCCGCCGCGGCGGCCTCATCCGGCGCGGCGTTGGTTGCGAGTTCAGCGACGCGCGCATCCCGGTCGAGGCCGAAGGCGCTCGCATAGCTGACCCCGCCGGTCAGCATGCCAACGACGATCGAGAGATCGCGCTTCCAGGCGTCAAAATAGCTGTTGAGCGCTGCATCGCTGAACTCGCCCCTTGGCTCGACGCCGGCGAACATGTCGAGGGCGTGATCGCGGATCTGGACGGCGGCGAGATGCAAATTTCGGTTCATCGCCGCCGCCTTGACGCTATCGGCCCCAACCCCTTCGAAGCGCGTGTAGAAGATGATCTGGTCGATCTCGCCCGACCGTCCCGGCGCATGATGAAGAACGATGACAAAAGCGACTTCGCCCTCCAGCACGCCGTAGAGAACGAAATCGTCCCGGGCATGGGGCCCTTGCACCTCGCCGAAGCGCTTGCTGATCGCCTTTTCGATGCGCTCGCGGGGCCAGTAGGCCGCAGCAAGGGTCGATCCGGCCGCCCGCGGACGCGAAAAAAGCTTCGAAAACACGTGCCTGCCCGGTCCCTGCCATCCCCGAAGCGAGCCTACACGAGCGCCATGGCCGCGCAATAACCGGGCCGGAGCGCGCCAATGCGTAATAACTCGCCGAAATCCGTGTGTTGCAGTGCGGCGACACTTCGCTATAGATCGGCGCGCCCTTGATTCCCTAGTGAAAAACTGCGGGATATGGGCGCCAGCGATATGAGCTCCCGGGGTCCGTGAAACTGCGGGCGCGGGACCGGGGTTGTCGGAGGGGTAAGTCATGGGCGAAGCGTCGAAGCCGCTGCGAGTCATTCTGGCTCAACCGCGCGGATTCTGCGCCGGCGTCGAGCGCGCCATCGACATTGTCGAGCGGGCGCTGGAGAAGTACGGCGCGCCCGTCTATGTCCGCCACGAAATCGTCCACAACAAGCGGGTCGTCGATACGCTGAAGGCGCGCGGGGCCATCTTTGTTGAGGAAGTGGACGAGATCCCCGCGGGCGCAGTCACGATCTTTTCGGCGCACGGGGTCGCCAAGAAGGTCGAGGACGGCGCCGAGCTTCGCGACCTCGACGTGATCGACGCAACCTGTCCGCTGGTCACCAAGGTCCACAAGGAAGGCCGACGCTACGCCGAGAAGGGCTACGACATCGTCCTGATCGGCCATCTCGGCCATCCGGAAGTCGAAGGCACTCTCGGCCAGATACCGGGGACTGTGCACGTGATCAGCGAGCCGCACGATGTCGAAACGCTGACCGTTGCGGATCCTGAGCGCGTGGCGTTCGTTACACAGACCACGCTTTCAGTGAACGACACCAAGGACGTGATCGCCGCGCTGCGCGCCAAGTTCCCGAAGATTGTCGGGCCCGACACGCGCGACATCTGCTACGCGACGCAGAACCGTCAGACAGCGGTGATCGAGCTCTCCAAGAGGATTGATCTGCTCCTGGTCGTCGGCGCAAACAACTCGTCGAACTCCAACCGCCTGCGCGAGATTGGCGAGAATTTCGGCATTCCGAGCTATCTGATCGAGGACGCAACCATGCTCGACCCCGCATGGCTCAATGGCGTCGGGACGATCGGCATTACGGCCGGCGCCTCGGCGCCGGAAACACTGGTTCAGGAAACCATCCGCCGGCTGAAGAAGTATCGCTCGGTTACGGTGGAAACGCTCGACGGCGTGCAGGAGAACGTGCACTTCAAGCTGCCGGTCGAACTCGCGGACGTGCCCCGGCCAAAAGACGCGATGGATGTCTGGGCGGTGGAGCCGGCCTGACGCCGGATTTCAGTAACAAGTCGTACGGAGATCAAGATGGGTATTTCGTTCCACCAGGCCGCTCGCGTCGGCGCCTATGTGATGGGGCAGACGCTCGCGGGCAACAAGCGCTATCCGCTGGTCCTGTTTCTCGAGCCGCTGTTCCGCTGCAATCTCGCCTGCCCAGGCTGCGGCAAAATCGACTATCCGGCCCCGATCCTCAACAAGCGCCTGTCGGTAAAGGAATGCCTCGACGCCGTCGATGAGTGCGGCGCGCCGGTCGTCGCCATTCCGGGCGGCGAGCCGCTGATCCACAAGGAGATCGGCGAGATCGTCGCCGGCATCGTCGCCCGCAAGAAGTTCGTCTCGCTCTGCACCAACGCGCTGCTCCTGGAGAAGAAGCTCGACCTGTTCACCCCCTCGCCTTTCCTCTTCTTCTCCGTGCACCTCGACGGGCTTGAGGAGCATCATGACCGCGCGGTCGATCAGAAGGGCACGTTCGAGATCGCCGTGAAGGCGATCAAGGCGGCGCAGGCCAGGGGCTTCCAGGTCAACGCCAACGCGACCATCTTCAACAACATGCCGGCCAAGGACATCGCCGATTTCTTCGACTTTGCGACCGATCTCGGCGTCAACATCACCTTCTCGCCGGGCTACGCCTATGAGCGCGCCGCCGACCAGGAGCATTTCCTCTCGCGCGAGAAAACCAAGAACCTGTTCCGAGACGTCTTCCGCATCGGCAAGGAACGCGGCCGCAAGTGGAACTTGAACCAGTCTTCGCTCTTCCTCGACTTCCTCGCCGGCAATCAGGAGTATCTCTGCACGCCCTGGGGCTCGCCCACGCGCAACGTGTTCGGCTGGCAGAAGCCCTGCTATCTCCTCGGCGAGGGCTATGTCTCCTCGTTCAAGGAGCTGATGGAGACGACGGACTGGGATTCCTACGGCACCGGCAAATACGAGAAATGCTCGAACTGCATGGCCCATTGCGGCTATGAGCCGACCGCCGCCATGGACGCGGTCAAGAACCCGTTCAAGATGATGAAGATCAAGGACTACCGGGACATCCGCACCGAGGGTCCCATGGCGCCCGAGATCGATCTTTCGAAGGCGCGCAAGGGCGTCGATGTGCACGAGAAGATCGTCGCCGAGCAGATGTCAAAGATCGAGAGCGACAAGAAGCGCGCCAAGGAGCCCGCCGAGGTCGCGGCCTAAGGTCTTCAGCGCCTTATTCGAGTCCGAACCCAGTTGCAGAAGCGCCGGGAACTCTCCCGGCGCTTTCGCGCATTTGAGGAGCGTCGCGAACACGCGGGTCGACCCGTCCGGCGCGACGGCGCCAAGCGCAGACTTTGGCAGCGCGCGATGCGCGGGATCGGCGATGGCGCGAATGGCGAGAAACGGAACGCCCGCCGCTACCGCCGCACGAGCCGCGCCGTGACTCTCCATATCGACCGCAATCGCGCCGGTTGAGAGCAGCAACCGCTCTTTCTCCGCGGCGTTTGCGACGATGACGTCGGAACCGAGCAGCACGGCCTGCGAATGAGCGGGGGGAGTATTCCGGCCGAACAACTTGGCGGCGAGCGCGCGGTCGCAGGCGAACTCCTCTCCGGCCGTCGTGCGCACGCTCGAGCCGATGAGCAGGTCGCCCGGCGCCAGATCCGGCGCCAGCGCGCCCGAGACTCCGATCGACATGACGCACGCCGCCTTGTCCTCCGCGATCGCCAGCCGCGCCATTTCCTTCGCGCGCTGAGCATTGGCTCCGGAGACCCACACGCCTGCGCGCGCGCCGGCGTCGAGAGAAGCAAGCGCGCGCCCGATGATGGCGGCTTCGGATTTGAGGCCGCAGATGATGGCGATCGACCGCGTCACGCGCCTGATCCGAGGACAATCTGCGCCGCCCGGTCGCCGGAACGGATTGATCCCTCGATCGTCGCGGGCACGCCCGTGTCGGTGTGATCTCCCGCGAGCACGAGATTGTTCCAGCGCGTCTGCGGCTTCAGGCGCTTGGCGACAGCCGCCGGGGACTGGTCCGGCGTCGCGCGGCGTTCGCGGATGACGCGGACGGCT
>CAYTVQ010000080.1:0-10268 GCA_964441615.1 uncultured Caulobacterales bacterium
TTTCGCCATATGATTCCTTTCGAATGCGCGTCCGCCGAGGCGAATCGGCGAAGAAGCGTGTTAAAAGGGTCGTGGTGCGGATCGGGCCTGGACTTTGGCCCTCCCCTCCCACGTCCGGAGCGGATCCGCCCCGGCGCGCGCGCAGCTGCGCGCGATGCGGGTCTCTAGCGGACGGGCATCCGCACTGCAATGGCGCCAGCAATTGACGGGCTAGGTCGCCGCCGCTGGCCGTTGTGCAGGGTTGTCAGGCCATTCGCGGGCCGGCGTGAAGGTGAGTGCGGACGGCCTCTATGGGGGACTTGAGGCCGTCCGCGCCCGTTACGCAACAAAACTCGACGCTACGCAACAAAACCGAGTTCTCGACCCACTTCGCGGGGGCGCCGATCACGCCCGGCCGCTGCAGTGATGTTATAAACTTACATTTGAATTAAGGCAAGATTAGGGCAACCCGTCTGAATTTTCTCCTAATGGGCGAATCCCCTGCCCCGGTTCGCCGCCGACTATCAGGGAATTAGGACACGCCGCCAAATCAAAATGCGCTGCAAATTCCACGGGATGATGAAAAATTCGAAATGTCGCGTTGCACACAACCGTAACGACGCAAGACCGGCCCCAAATCCCGGGATCGTCTCGCGGACGAACCTTTGCCTGCCCAAAATTGGGAGGCGGCGGGGCGGCCCAGGCGCGCTGGGGAGAGGGATGCGCGGTCTAGCGGCCGCCCCGCCATGTCCTCAGGTAACGCCCCTCAGACAATGCTCAGTTCGAGCCTAAGGGTGACCGAGGCGAGGCGTGAATGCGGCGGGAATGTGATATGATATCACAGAGTGTTTCCAATTCCGAGCCGAGGGCGGAATGTCAGTATAGGGACAGTTCCGCCGTCGGCGCGATGGCATGGAGGGAGCTCAATGGCCGATCTAGCGGCGTCAGCGGCGGCCCAGATCATTGTTGTCCTGGCGCTTGCGCTGATCGTCTGGTTGTTTGGAGGCCGGGGGCGGGGCGGGTTCTTCAGGCATGTCGGCCTGGTTCCAACGCCGCCGGCCGCCGCTCTTCTTGGCGCCGCATTCGGCGCTTTCAGTCTCGTGGCGCTTCTCGGCGTTCCCGCCATCAGGCTGATGGCGGGCGCAGAGAATACAGTCGTGCGTTCCGTAGAGGGCATGGCCGCGGCGCCGGCGATTCTCGGCATTATCCTCCTTGCCGTATTCAAGACAGCCTTCGCAGAAGAGCTTCTCTTCCGCGGCGTCATCGCCAAACGCCTGATCAGCTGGCTGGGATTTGGCCTCGGCAACACTGTGCAGGCCCTTATTTTCGGCGCCGTGCACCTGGTCGTGCTGCTGAGCCCGGCGGCGACTGCGGAGGGAACGGCGGCCATCGTCGCATTCACCGCCCTGACGGCGTGGTTTGCGTGCTGGCTGAACGAGACTCTCGGCCGCGGCTCGATCCTCCCCGGCTGGGCCGCCCATGCGACCGCAAACCTTGGATCATATCTGCTGGCCTGGAACGGCGGCTTCTAGTCTCCAGGGGAAAGGACGGGTCGGACCCGACAGGCGCGGCGCTGCGGCGGAATTTTGGCGAGACGGACCCCTTGCGCTGGGGAGAGAACCGGAGGGCCCGCCTCGCCGTCGTCCTCGGAAAACGCCCCTCGGACGTTGCCCATATCGGCTCCCATTGTGTCGGGATTCCGCTGCGATGACGGCAAGCTCGTGATCTTGTATCACGAGCGTGTTACCGCCGGAAAAAACCCGTCAGCCTACGTTGCTTTGCTGACGGCCTGCCTATGGCGAAACCGCCGCGCAGGCGACACGGTCTCCGGCCCCGCCGATCGGCTGAGTCTCGTGATCGTCGGCGTTTGCATGAACGATCACAGCGAAACCGTCCTGGTCGATCAGACCGGCCTCTCCGCCGAGCGTCGCGCCGGCGCGGAAAATCTCCGCGCGGGCCCGCCCGTCGCCGGCCGCAAAGATGTTCGGCAAGTCGCCCTCTTCAGGACCGCCCTCATGGAGAAGACCGTGCTCTCGCGCACCGGGATCGACATGCGGACCCGACTTCTTGAACCCTTCAGCGCCGTCGGAGCAGTCGCCGACCTGGTGGAAGTGAATGCCGTGCCATCCGGGCGACAATCCGCTGACATCGAGGCGAAAAAGCACGCCGGCCGGCGCCTCTTTGAACAGCGCTTCCCCGATTTCCGAACCGGCGGCGTCAATGAAGATCCCGCGCGCGCCGGCCCAGCCTGGCGGCGCCAGCGGCGTTTCATCGATCCCTTCGGCGACGCCAGCGGCTTTCGGCTCGCGCGCGCCGCATGCGGCGAGGACAAGCACCAAGACCATAAGGAATCGCACGAGCATAATGCCTCGCTTGGCTGAGCCTCTCGGTCTTCCCTAGCGCCGATCCGGGGCAATCGGCAAACGCTCCGATCAAGCGCGGCGGCGCCCTCTCTCCCCCCCAGACTTGACCGCGGCCGCACGCCGTGGCTCATGACCTGCGTCGGGGTGATGACGTGAAGATCGCCGATGTCATTGCGGGGCACCTGCATCAGGGCGAGAATGTCCTGTGGATCGGACAGCCCGGATTCTCCCTCGCGCCCTCTCCTTCGGAACGCATCAAGCTGCTGACGCTTTTCTTCCTTTGCGCCGCGCTTGTCGTGGTCGTCGCAGCGCATCACCGCTTCCAGGGAAGCATCTTCGCGCTCGCTTTTCTGGTTCTCCTGCTTGGGGCGGCGATCCTCGCCCATCTGCTTGCCCTGCACCGCTCCCTGAAGCGGCGATCGAACATGATCTACTGCCTGACCAACGAGCGCGCGCTGATCGTCGAGGGCGCGGCGCCGAAGTCGCGCGCATGGCTGCGCCTTTCCTACGACACGCCGGTCGCGGTGACGCAAAGGCCCGGCGGCCGCGGACATGTCGCCTTCGGGCGCAAATATGACTTCGACACCGAAGAGTGGCCGATTTTCCGCGGCTTCGCTTTCTACGACATCAGGGAGGTCGAACGGGTCGCTCATCTCGTCGAGCGCCTGCAGGACAGCATGACGCCGCCGCATGTGATTCCCGGCGTCAAGGCCATGGCGCGCGGCGAGGCGGAAGACCGCGGGCGATAGGCCTTCTGTATTACTCCGTAAACGGATTGACTCGGTTCGCGCCTGTCCGCCGCCCGACAGCGCGGTCGAAATATTTCGTGATACTAAATCACATTCCGGCCTTAATGGCGCCCGGCCGCCGTCACCCTTAGGCTCGATATGAGCACTGTCTTAGGGGCGTTGCCTTGAGGACATGGCGGGGCCGCCGGCGCGCGCGCTCTCTCCCCAGCGCGCAATGGCGCTCCGCCACTGAATTCGAAACGGCTGGCGAATGAGCTTTGGACCCCGTTTCGTGCGTGCGCCATTCGTGAGGGGTGGCGTTTTGGTTGCGTATCAGGCGTCGAAGCGCCCGCCGGTCCTCTCCCCCCGGCGGGCGCTTCTGCATGCCGGACGGCGAAACCGGAGGCTTTGGCGGGAGAAGCGCGGGGTGGCAGGCCCTAGGGGAATCGAACCCCTCTTTTCAGGTTGAAAACCTGACGTCCTAACCGATAGACGAAGGGCCCTCGCCGGCGTGAAGGCCGGCGACGTATAGGCGCCCCGCCCGGGGGGCGCAAGCCCTCCTGGAGCGCGTTCCAAAAAGTGCGGAGCGGTTTTCGGATGAAAACGCGCGCCAAGTGAAGACTCAAGACCACGTTCACCGACCCGCATTTCGGCGAACGCGCTCTAAAGCGCATCCGCCGCGTCGACGATCTGAAACTGGGCGGCCCCGCCGCCGCGGAAATCATCGGCTCTGACTTTGCCGGCAACGTGGAGGCGCCGTCCGCTTTTCAGTTTCTCCGCGAGAGCGCCCTCGCCGCATCGGAACGCGACGGCGCGCAGCTTCTCTCCGGTCGTCGAGACCAGCGAGACCGCAAGATGATCCTTGCCGATCGCCTTGGCGCCGGCGCCGCGCATGTCAGCGAGCACGAAAACGGGTTCGGGATTGCCGCGGCCGTAGGGACCGGCGCGATTGATCAGATCCGCAAATGCGCGCGAGACCGCCGTCGGCCCAATCATGGCGTCAATTTCGAGACGGCGCCCGGCGAGCGCTGCGTTGACCTGACCTTCAAGGCGTCGGTCCAGATAATCTGCAAGCTGATCGATCTGCCCCTCAGCGACCGAAAGCCCCGCCGCCATGGCGTGGCCCCCGCCGGCGATGAGAAGTCCCTCCCTGACCGCAGCGGCGATGGCCGCGCCAAGATCCACGCCCTCGATCGAGCGCCCCGAGCCCTTGCCGACTCCGCCCTCAACGCTAATGACGATGACGGGCTTCTCGAGCGCTTCCCTGAGGCGCCCGGCGACGATGCCGATGACGCCCTGATGCCAGCCGGCGCCGGCGACGACGACGACGCTCTCCTGACAAAGCCGCGCCTTCTCAAAGGCGGCCTCGAACACTCGCGCCTCGATTTCCTGGCGTTCGGCGTTGAGGCGATGCAAATGGTCGGCAAGCGCGTCGCGCCGGCTTGCGTCGCCGGTGGTCAGCAGTTCGAGCGCAAGGCGCGCATGTCCGACGCGCCCTGCCGCATTGAGCCGCGGGCCCAGCAGAAATCCAAGGTGATAGGCCGAGGGCGGCCCCTTGACGCCGCAGCGTTCGCCGAGAGCGGCCAGTCCGGCGTTCGTCCGTGCGCCAAGCACCTTGAGGCCCTGCGCCACCATGGCGCGTGACAGTCCCTTGATCTCCATGACATCGCAGACGAGCCCGAGCGCGATGAGATCGAGCAATTGCCGCAGATCGGGTTCGGTTCGCGCGGCGAACCAGCCCGCATGGCGCAGGCGCCGGTTGAGCGCGACCAGGGTCATGAAGGCGACGCCGGCCGCGGACAGGTTTGAAAGGCCGGAAAGGTCGTCTGGACGGTTTGGATTGACCACGGCGACGGCGCGTCGCGGCGGCGGCCCCGTCATCAGATGATGGTCGAGCACGATGACCTCGAAGCCCTCGCCCGCCGCCTCTTCAATGACGGAGTCGGCCGCCGCGCCGCAATCGACGGTGACGATGACGCGGGCGCCTTCCCTCGCGAGCGCGCGAAAGGCCGCGAGGCTCGGGCCATAGCCCTCTGCGATCCGATCAGGCAAGTAGACGGAGACAGGAGCGCCAATGGCGTCGAAGTAGAGCTTCAGCGAGGCGGCCGCGGTCGTGCCGTCGACATCGTAGTCGCCGAAAACGCCGATGCGCTCCCCTCCGATGACGGCGCAAGCGAGGCGCTCAGTCGCCCGCTCCATATCGGCAAGCACGAACGGATCGGGCATCTCGTTGCGGAGCGACGGCGAAAGGTGGGCGAGCGCGCCCTCCGCCTTCACGCCGCGCGCCGCCAGCATCCGCGCCGTGGCGAGGTCGATGTTTGCAATCTGCGCGATGGCGAGCGCCTCGCGGGCGTCAAAGTCACGGAGACGCCAGGGCGTTCCCGAGGCAGTCGGACCCATGGCGGGCAGCGGCAGCCGCAGATAGGCGTCGGATTCGACAAAATGCGGCAAGGCAAGGGCGTTCATGGGTCGAGACTGACGGCGATTCGCCCGAGGCGCAGGCTAATGATTTCCCCAATTGCGGGGCGGCCGGCAGCGTGCGAATCCGGGGCGTTCACAAGCGGAGGGACCGAGGGTGAGCGCGATCAAGGTCGGCGTCGGGGCCGTGGTCTTTCGCGACAAGGCGGCGCTTTTGGTCAGGCGCGGCAAGCCGCCTTTTCTTGGGCGATGGTCGATCCCCGGGGGCGGACTCCATTTTGGCGAGAAGATCGAAACAGCGATCATCCGCGAGGTGCGGGAGGAGACGGGCGTCGAGATCCGCCTGCTCGGGCTCCTTGGCGTGTATGAGGCCCTGCCCCCGGAAACGGACGGCCATACGGTGATTGTCGATCATGTCGCCGAGTGGGTGTCCGGCGAGCCGGTCGCCGGCGACGACGCCGCGGCCGCTGAATTTGTCCCGCTCGAAGAGGCGATCCGCCGCGTCTCCTGGGACCAGACCCGCGCCGCGTTGCGGCAAGCCGCCGATCTTCGCCTCCGCGCCGCAAATCGGCTATAGTCTGCTGCGAGGTCTCATCCATGCTGTTGCGCGCCGTCCTTGTTTCCGCCTCCGTGCTCCTCGCGTCGTCCGCCGCCCCGGCCGCAGCGCAGCGGGTCGATTATGTCCAGCGGGCGAACGATCTTGAGGCGCTGTCTCGGGCTTTCGGCGAACTCCATCTGATCCGGCGCATGTGCGAACCGCGCCGCGAGGCCGAAATCTGGCGCAACCGCATGCGGCAGCTCGTCGAACTGGAGCAACCGCAACCGGCGCTCCGCGACCGCATGGTCGCCGCATTCAACGCCGGCTTCCGCGACGCCGAGCGGCGCTTCGACTATTGTGACGACGATGCTCGCGACTTCGCGGCCGCTTCGGCCGCCGAGGCCGACGCCGTGGTTAACCGGTTGATGGAGCCGCTCTACGGCGCCCTGTCGGAGACCGGCGAACTGCCGGACTATTACGCGCGCGGCGACAATCGCTGATGAACGGCGCCGGCCCCACGTCCCACCGCTTCATCTCGCAGCGCCTCAATCTCCATTACGTGGATTGGGGGAATGCAGACGCGCCGCCGCTCATCCTTGTGCATGGGGGACGGGACCACTGCCGCAGCTGGGACTGGATCGCGCAGGAGCTCAAGGACGATTTTCACATTATCGCGCCCGATCTGCGCGGCCACGGCGACAGCGACTGGTCGCCGGACGGCAATTACGCCTCGCCGTTTTTCATCTATGACCTCGCCCAGCTCATTCATCATCTCAAACTCGCGCCGGTCTCGATCGTGGCGCATTCGCTCGGCGGCAACATCGCCATTCGCTATACGGGCCTCTATCCAGGCAATGTAAAGCGGCTGGTCGCCATCGAAGGCCTCGGCCCCTCCCCCAGGATGCAGGCCGAATTCGACCGGATCGGCCTCGCCCAGCGCATGCGCGACTGGATTGACAACCGCCGGGCCGCAGCCGGGCGCACGCGCAGGAAATACGCGACCTTCGAGGAGGCCTTGGCGCGCATGAAGGATGAGAACAAATTTCTATCCGACGAGCAGGCGCGGCATCTGACTGCCCATGGCGCCGTACGCAACGAAGACGGGACATGGAGCTGGAAGTTCGACGACTATCTGCGCATCTTCCCGGCCTATGATATTCCGGTTACGGACGATCATGCGCTGTGGGCGGCGATCGAATGCCCGACCCTGCTCGTCTATGGCGAGAAGAGCTGGGCTTCCAATCCGGCCGAGGACGGCCGCGCCGCCCATTTCAGGAACGCAGGGGTGAAAGTCGTCAAGGACGCCGGACACTGGGTCCACCATGACCAGTTCGACGCATTTCTGCGGGAGCTGAAGAGCTTTCTTTGAGCCCATTGCCCCCGCGCAGCGAGGCGCCTATAGTCCGCGCCGCCGAAAGCGGCTCACGCGCTTGCGGCGCAATCGGAGCGTGGCGCAGTCTGGTAGCGCACTTGACTGGGGGTCAAGGGGTCGCTGGTTCGAATCCAGTCGCTCCGACCATTGCCTCGGCGCCTACGTCGCGGCGCGGCCAAGATTGAAGCCGGCAAGATAGGCGGACAGCCATGGCGCGAAGCGCGAGGCGACATCGAACATGCCGTCGTCGATGCGCTTGATGCTGTCGTCGATGTTGAAGCCGAAAAAATAGTCCGAAATCATCGCAGCGGTGAACAGCGCGATCAGCAGATGCGAATAGAGGAAATGCACCGAGCGCGCGAAGAATTTCGCAAGCCAGGACGATTGCGCGTCTTCCGCAGTCTCGTAGCGCCAGCGCCCGGCGAGAAATCCGACGAGCGGCATGGCGGTGACATAGAAGACGGTCGCGACCGGGAGCTTCAAGCCCAGCAGATCCGTCATCGCGTAATAGGGATCCTCACGCACGAGATAGGCCCATAGCGCGGTGATGCCTGCGAAGATGAGGGCGCTCGACAGATAGCCGCCGGCGACGCCGGCGCCGCGTGTTGGTTTCGCCATTCCTTAAGGCTCCGCGGTTTCGCTCTCGCGATAGAGGCGGCCGAGCAGGCCCGCGAAGACGCCGTAGGTGAAAAACGAAAGGAACATCTGGAAGACGATCTTGAAGATGTTCCATGTCCACAGGAACGCCGGCAGCACCCAGCTTCCCTCTTCGCCGTTATTGGCGAGGCGCGTCGCGCTCAAGGTCGCGGAAAAGAGCACATTGATCGCCACCCAGACCTGCTGGAACAGGAAGTTCAGGGAGATGAAGGCCAGAGCCAGGAAAACGACAACCAGCGCCAGCGCAAGAATCAGCCAGATGAGGCGCCAGCCGCGGGTGACGCGGCCGTTGGTCTTAAAGCTCAATGACCGGCGGCAGACGGCGATCCCCGCATAGGGAAGGAAGCGGATGTTCCCGTAAAGAAGAATGACGACGGCAAGCGCGAGGATGGCGAGGAGGTGTTCGATTCCCGCCCGGAACTGCGCGGGCACGACATCCATCAGGAACAGCCACAAGAGTATGACAATCCCGCCGCCGGCGACCAGCGAGCCGATCGCCCGCCGCAAAAACGAGAAGCCGGTTTCCGAAACGCCGCGCGGGCGGAAATGCAGAAACAGGGCGACCCAGGCGATCAGCCCGAAGGGCGCGGCGGCCGCCGCCGGAACTCCGAGCGAATAGATCCAGAGCCGTCCCTTCTCCGCCAGATAGTCGGGCGCTTTGATGATTTCGACCGTGTGCAGACTTTCCGGATTTGGGAACGACGCGTAGTAGTGCGACATCACCTCGCTGAGATAGTTGATGACCTGGAACGCCGTGAACGCCATCGGGGCCAGCACCAGAATCGGCAGGATCAGGAAGCTGAAGAGATAGGCGATGATGAACCGGATCTGGTCGAAGCCGAAAGGCAGACGCAGCGCGCCTGGCGCCGGCCGTTCGCCGAGCCCCGCATAACGGATGAGCGGCGCCATGAAGGATGACACAAGAATGAGCTGGAGCGCGACGCTGCCCAGAATCACCTGCGCGGTCAGCGCCTCATTGTTCATCCACGCCGTGCTCCAGAGCACGCCCAGCGCCTGCTGGGCCTCGCCATAGGTTGCGACATCCGCAAAGCTGATGAACCGGCCGACGGCGATCGAAAGGATCGTAAACACCGTCGCCATGTCGAGAACGAGAAGGAGCGTCAGGGGCAGCCAGGCGACGCGCAGGATCGTCTCCATGCGCATGAGGCCGAAGCTCAAGGAGAATCCGGCGATTGACAGGATTCTCCGGATGACGCCGCCTGTTCCCATGCCCTGCCCCTGTGACAGGCCGCTTGAGGCCGCGGCCCTTTCCCCACGCCTTGTTACAGGATCACTGGGACGCAGAAAAGCGCGCGGCTTGAAAAGGCGCCTGCGAGCGGTCATCAACCGCGGCGGCGCGGAAAATTTACTATAGCGTGATGCAAATGAGCGACTCCATCCACGTGATCGGCGGCGGCCTCGCCGGCTGCGAGGCGGCGTTTCAGGCGGCCGAGGCCGGCCATTCCGTCACGCTCCACGAAATGCGCCCGTCGCGCCTGACCGAAGCGCACAAGACGGACGGACTTGCCGAACTGGTATGCTCGAACTCATTCCGTTCGGACGACGTTGATTACAACGCCGTCGGTCTCCTGCACGAGGAGATGCGCCGCCTCGGTTCGCTCATCATGGCGTGCGCCGACGCGAACAAGGTGCCGGCGGGAGCCGCGCTCGCGGTTGACCGCGACGGCTTCTCTGCGGCTGTCACCAAGGCGATCTCAAGCCACCCGCGCATCCGCGTCGTGCGCGAGGAGATCGCCGGCCTGCCGCCGGCGGAGTGGCGCAACGTGATCGTGGCGACAGGCCCCCTGACTTCGCCGGCGCTCGCCGAAGCGATCCTTACACTGACCGACGAGGACCACCTCGCCTTTTTCGACGCCATCGCGCCGATCGTGCATCGCGAGAGCATCGATTTCGAGGTCGCATGGTTCCAGTCCCGCTACGACAAGAAGGGACCGGGCGGCGACGGCGCCGACTACATCAACTGTCCCATGGACGAGGCCCAGTATGGACGCTTTTTCGATGCGCTGATCGCCGCCGAGAAGACGGAATTCAAGGAGTGGGAGAAAACGACGCCCTATTTCGAGGGGTGCCTGCCGATCGAGGTGATGGCCGCACGCGGCCGCGACACGCTGCGCTTCGGCCCCATGAAGCCCGTCGGCCTCACAGATCCCCGCACCGGCCGCCGTCCGCATGCGGTCGTGCAATTGCGACAG
>CAYTVQ010000081.1:0-10204 GCA_964441615.1 uncultured Caulobacterales bacterium
TCCACTACATCAAGTTCCCTGACGCGAAGACGATGGCCGAGATCGTCGACGTGCATTTCCCCGGCATCAAGCAAAGGCTCGTCGCCGAAGCGCTGAAGGTCTTCTACGAGATCCGCGAGGTCCCCGGCCTCAAGAAGAAGCCATCGACCTCAGAGCTGCTCGACTGGCTGAAGCTGCTCATGACCGAGGACATGCCGGAGGAGCTGCTGCGCGAGCGCGATCCGCGCAAGCTCATCCCTCCGCTGCACGGCGCGCTCTTAAAGAACGAACAGGACGTGCATCTGTTCGAGCGGCTCGCCTTCCTGGCCAGACGGGAAGCAACCTGACGGTCGCGACGACCGCGGAACAGTCGGCCCGGCGCCGGACGATCGTTTCATTTCAGGGCGCGCCGCCTCGCCGCGAAGCGCGGCGTCACACATGCAAAGCCCGCCCGAAGGCGTCAAGTGTCGCCTCGTGCATCATCTCCGACAGTGTCGGATGCGGGAAGACGGCGTGCATAAGGTCTTCTTCCGTGCCTTCCATAGACCGCACGAGGCCAAAGCCCTGGATTAGCTCGGTCACTTCCGCGCCGATCATGTGCGCGCCAAGGAGCTCGCCGGTTTTTTCGTCGAAGACGCATTTGACGAGACCCTCGGGCTCGCCGAGCGCAATAGCCTTGCCGTTGGCGCTGAAGGGAAAACGGCCGACCTTCACCTTGTACCCCTTCTCGACAGCCCGGGATTCGCTGAGGCCGACCGAGGCGACCTGCGGCTGCGAATAGGTGCAGCCCGGAATTTTCGTGACGTCGAGCGGATGAACCCCTGCGATGCCGGCGATCTTCTCGACGCAGATAATCCCTTCATGCGAGGCCTTGTGCGCGAGCCAAGGCGGCCCGGTCACGTCGCCGATCGCGTAGAGGCCCTGAACGCCGGTGTGCGAGAACTCATCGACGACCACATGCCCGCGGTCAATCTTCGCGCCCAGCGCCTCAAGACCAAGACCTTCAGTGTTTCCAGTGATCCCGATGGCGAGAATGACCCGGTCGGCCTCGACCGTCTCGGCCTTGCCGTCCTTGAATTTGACCGACGCCCTGACGCCGGTCTTGCCTTTCTCGAGTCCGGCGACCGTCGCCCCGGTCAGAATCTTCATGCCCTGCTTCTTGAAGGCCTTTTCGGCGAGACGGGATATCTCCTCGTCTTCCGCCGGCAGGATGCGGTCGAGCATCTCGACAACAGTGACCTCGGCGCCGAGGGCGCGATAAAAGCTCGCGAATTCGATGCCGATGGCCCCCGAGCCGATGACGAGGAGCTTTTGCGGCATGAGGTCCGGGACCATCGCCTCCCTGGCGGTCCAGACGAACTTGCCGTCGGGCTCAAGCCCTGCCGCCGAAATCGTGCGCGCGCGGGCCCCGGTCGCGAGAATGACGTGCTTTGCGCGAATCGTCTCCTCGCCCTCTTTCGTCTTCACGCGGACGAGCGGCGCGCCCTCGCCCTTTTCGAGGCGGGCTACGCCCATCACCACGCCAATCTTGTTCTTCTTCATGAGGAAAGCGACGCCGCCGGAAAGCTTGCCGGCTACATTCCGCGACCGCTTGACCACGGCCTCGATATCGAAACCGATCTTTTCGGCCTGGAGGCCGAAATCGGCCGCATGCTTCATGTTGGTATAGACTTCCGCCGTGCGCAGCAGCGCCTTGGTCGGGATGCAGCCCCAGTTGAGGCAGACGCCGCCCAGCGCCTCACGCTCGACGATGATGGTCTTCATCTTGAGCTGCGCGGCGCGGATGGCGGCGACATAGCCGCCTGGACCGGAGCCGATGATCACGAGATCGCAGGTTTTTTCGGTCAAGCGCGCCTCCTCTTTCCGGCGCCTTTTAGCGCCGCTGTCCTGACTTCTCCACCAGTCTTGCGCTCAGAACCAGTAGGACTTGCCGAGGCGCTGGAGGGCGAGCGGCGTCTTCGATGGGCGCATGACAATCGTCCAGTCGAGTGCCTTGTCCAGTCCGGCCTCGGCGGACTGGACCTCGATCGCATAGCCCTCGGCCTCGATCCGCACCCAGAGCGTCGCGTTGCGGGCTTTGGCGGGCACGCCAGCGCGGATGACGATCGCGTCGCCCATGGTCTCGATCGAACCCCCGGCGGTCTGAAAGAGATTGAAGGTTTCCTTGGTCCCTTCATTGTGGAGGCGTCCCCGCAGCTGGTCGCGCCGCACCAGGTCGGCGACGTTCCGCGGCGCGCCGTTTGGAAATCGGATCGTGAGGTTGACGACGTAGCTGTCGCCGGGCCTGACGTCCTGAACGGCGAAGACGCGCGCCTCCCCGCCGCTGAAGGGAGCGCGCGAGGAGGCGTTCATCGTGGTCTCCGGATTGAGACCCGGTTCTTCGAGAAATACTGCCGGCTGCAGGGGCTGAAGCAGGTGGGTCGCGCTCTCGATCCCGCCGACGAGTTCCGTCGGGGTCGCCGTCATCGCGGCAGCGAGGAGGCCAAAGCCGCGGGCGAAAGCGCCGATCCTCGTCAACGGCTGAAAATAAAAGATCGAAAGCGCGCCCAAACCGATCAGACCGGCGGCGACGCCCCACAGCGGCACGTCGCCAAGGCCGAAGTTCCGACCCACGGCGACCACCCATTCATTGATTTTGTAGAGCGCCGACATCTCGCCTTTCTGGCTGTAGTCGGTGGCAAGGGCCGCCAGAATGCCAACCGCGCTCGCAACGCCGAGACCCATCAGATCTCCGAGCGTGTAGGCCCCAGGCGCCTTGATTCCCCGTCGCACCCCGTAAGGCATGGTGAGAAGCTCCCCGACAGTGACGCAACGTTAACTCAATCGGGCGCGGCGATGAAGGCGGCGCCGGATATTTCCGGGCAGTCATCGGTCTCCGCGTGGCCGCGATCCGCCGAAATCGACGTCAAAAAGGTGTTCCAGACTGGTGCGGGGCAGGCCTGATTTTGTGTAGTCATAGGGCGTCAGGTTCATGGCCTTGATGACGGCCCGCTCGATCACGGTTGATCCCGGAACCGGCCCCGGCGTCACATCGACATCGACGACGTTTACGCAGGCGAGATCCTGTTCAAAGGAGGCGATCGAGGCGAGGCCGCCGCGCGACGCCCATCCGAGAACTATTCGGTTGACGCCCTCATGGGCTACCACAAGAGCCGTCCGCCAATCAGGGCGGTCTAGCAGGCGGTGAAGCGCCGCGACGATCCGCTGCTCTGCCGCTGCAAAAGTCTCGCCATCGGGTAGAAATGAGGCGCCGGCGGCGCCAGCGTTGTCAAAGGAAAAGGCCAGGCGCGCGGCAAGCTCTTCGCGGCTGGCGGCGCGCACAAAGCCGCTTTTCAGTTCTTCGAGACCGGGTTCGTCGATAAGGGCGTTAGTCTCATGCAGGGAGAGAACGATTTCCGCGGTCTCCCGGGTTCTCGGCAGACCAGAACACACGGCAAGATCGAAATCGACATGGCGGAGCGCATCGCGGCAGGCCTGGGCCTGGCGCCGGCCCTCCTCGGTTAGGGAAACGAAACGGGGATCGGCGAGCGCCGGCGCGAAGTAATCCACATGTCCGTGGCGCAAGAGGTAGATCCGCCGCCGCCCCGTCGCCGCCATGGTCCGTCGCTCCGAAAAGAGGACGGGGATAACGATCGCCGGCGTGGAGCGCCACCCTTCCTTTTCGGCGCCAGGGCCGCCCACACCGTCTCGATTCGGCCCTGGCTTGGTGCTAACCTTGCAGAGTGGGGATCGTGTTCGGAGCGCGAGGGGAAATCGGGCGGCGATGAGTTTGCGTTCGCCATTCATGTTTTCGGCCGCCTTTCTGGCGCTGGCGAGCGCCTATACGGCGTGGTTCAACTGGGAGGTGCGGACCGATCCGGCCGCCGTCGAAAGCCGCTTCTCGACCTTGATCGGCCAAGGCGCATCGGGGGCGGCCGCCCCCTATGGCGAGCGACTGCTCTTGATGCGGCGGCAGGCCGGCCTCTCCGACGAGGAGCTGGCGCCCCTCAAGGCGGAAGTCGCACGATCGCAACTGAAGGCGCGCAACTTCTCGCGCGGCGCGGCGCTGACGGCCGAGGCGCTCGCTTCCGACTGGTCGAAAACGCTTACCCAGCGGGAGCGGGTCGATATGGAGAGCGGCCTCGCCCAATCGCACATAATGGCGGGCGAGATCGACAAGGCCGTCGCGATCTATGCGGAGTTTCTCGATCTTGCTGGCGACGAGGCGGCGCGCGGCGAGTTCGAGGACAAGGAGTCGCCTCAAGCCTATTACGCCTCGATCCTGATCGACGCTGCCGGCATCTTTGCTGAGACGCTGAAACCCGGCTCAAGCGGCGAGGAAGTTCGCGGGACGCGCGAAGGGCGTCTTGCCGCCGCCGGCCAGATGACGGAGCTCGGCGCATTTTACGCGATGCGTCAGGAGGGCCATGCAGCAGCTGGTTTGCTGTCGGCCTCCTACGCGATCCGAAAGGAGCTGCTCGGGGCTGACAACCAGGCAACCGTGCAAGTCGCACTCGTGCTTGGGCCGACCTATATCTCCATGGGCCGCCTGCAGGACGCCGAGCAGCTCTATCTCGAAGCCTTTCATGCTCAGGAGCGCGTTAAAGGGGCGAACAGCCCTGATTTGAGCCTCTATATCAAGCTTCTCGCCTCGCTTTACGAAAAGCAGGGCCGCGCGACCGAGGCGCAGGCGCTCTACGAACATATGCGCCGGCTCTTCCGCGATGCTTTCGGCGAACAGCGATACGCCATTAATCGCGCGCGCGATCGACGGTCGGATTTCGATCGGCCGGTTTCCCAGCAATTCGTGCTGCCGGCCGAGTATGCACCCAGGGATCTGGTTCTCGCCTCGCAATATTCCGTACCCCTCACCAAGGGCGAGGACTCCGAGGAGATGCGCGTGCGCCTCGCCGCCGACGAGGGCTTGGACCCTCGGGAGTACAATCTGCCGGCTCGCCTCGCGCAGCTCATCACGCTCTGCCGCGCTGAATCGGGCGAGCGCATTACGCTGCGCTCAGGCTATCGCTCCTATGCGACCCAGAAAGAACTCTATGCGCGGATCGGCTACAAGGGCACGGTGACGCCGCCGGGAATGAGCGAACACCAGCTCGGACTGGCGACCGACATCGATGTCGATGGCCGTTTCATGCGGCGCAGCGACGCCGCCTATCAGTGCTTCGAGGAGCACGCCTTCCGTTTTGGCTTCATTCTGTCCTATCCGAAGGGCAACAATTATCTTCCGACGACGGACAGCTACGAGCCTTGGCACTGGCGCTATGTCGGGGTCGCGACAGCCCATCTCTATCGCGAGGCGGGACCGGTGGATAAGCCGCAGGAATTTCTCGCCGCCCTCCCCTGCTATCGCGAGCGGGCCGCCGCGGGCGGCTTCCCGACCGCGGGCGAGGCCGATGTCTGTCTCGCGGAGGCCGGCGTCTTCGCCGCCGCCGAGCATAAGGGCGGCAAGCCGCAACCCTCTGGCGAAAAGAAAAAAACGGCCCGCAAATTGAATAATTTCGACTAAGGCCGCTGGAGCGGAGCCTGATGGGGCGCCGCGGCGCGCCATGTTGAGTCCGGGCGCAGCCGAAGTGGAACAGTCATCGACCCCGCGTGCGAGGATCGCCATTCACGGCGACCACGGCGACGCGAGCGCCTGCATCGCCGCCGCAGGCTACGGGATCGTGGCCGCAAGCGCGCCCGCCGACCTGCATGTCATTGATTTGCGCGTCGGCGACATGAACGCGCGCGCGGCGCGCCAGAAGGCGGCGGAGATGCGGCGGGTCTCGCCCGAATGCGGAATCGTCTATCTCGCCCCGGCGGCGCTTGGAGCGGCCGAGCGGGCCCATCTGCGCCGGTCGGGCGATCTCGCCTTCGATGAGGCCGGATTTTCGGGCCTTGCGCGCGTCTGCCGCAATCGTATTCGTATACGGAATATTGCCGAGGAGGCGGGCGAGCGACTGAAGAGCCTGGCCGCGCTGACGCGCGTCTCGGAATTTCCGCCGATTGAAACATCCCCGGCGCCGCCTTCCGTGCTGCTCGCCGGCTTCCCAGGCCCGCTGGCGCTAACGGCGATTTCGGCCGCCAGCGAGGCCGCGCCGCGCTGCGACGCCGCGCTGTCGGCGGGCCAGGCCATGCGGGCGCTCGAAAGCGGGCTCTATGACTGTGCGGTCTTCATGCCGCGCGCCGCCGGCGATCCGCTGCTCGGTCTCGCCCGCGCCATGCGCCGGCACCGCTGCTTCCAGGATACCCCGGTGATCGTCACAAGCACCGGGGCGCCGGGGAGCCTCGGGTTGGAGCCGCCGAGCAACGCCGAGCTCATGCTCGCGGACCATGTCGCACATGATCTTCCCGCCCGCCTGGTTCTGCTCACGCGGCGCGCGCGCCTCCTCGCCGCGATGCGCCGCTTCCTCTCGCATTGCGCGGGCGACGGCGTGCGCGACCGGATTTCAGGAGCCTTCACGCCGCTGTTCTTCGGCCAGCATGCCGAACGCCTGTTCAGCCGCGCCGATCATGTCGGCCGGCCCGCAAGCCTTGTCGGCGTCCGCCTCGCGGCTGCCGGTCAGGGCGACTTTGATATTGGCGGCGTGCGCGTGCTCACCGAAGCCGCTCGCCTCATCAATCGGGTGACCCGCGCCGAGGATTGCGTCGGCCGCATCGCCTCGGACACTTTTGTCGTCCTCATGAGCGCCACGAATCGGGCGGATGCGGAAGGCGCGGCCCGCCGGATCGAGGGCGTCATCGCCAACACCATGTTCCGAGCGCGCGCCGGCAAGAAGCTCTTCGCCGTCGCCGCCGCGGCCGCCGCCTGCGAGCGCTCTCCGGGTCTGCATGTAGAGGAGGCGCTCGCCGGCGCCCTCTCCCGGCTCAACGCCGCAACGCCGCGCACGGCCGAGCGCTAGAACGCCATCCCTTGGCGGCCGCAGCGAAGAGTGCTTTTCTCGCGCGAAAGGTGACCTTCGTGCCGCAAAAGTCTGCCGCCATAC
This sequence comes from uncultured Caulobacterales bacterium, assembly GCA_964441615.1. Lineage (GTDB taxonomy): Bacteria > Pseudomonadota > Alphaproteobacteria > Caulobacterales > Parvularculaceae > Amphiplicatus. Next base: position 6,939 of record CAYTVQ010000081.1, read on the forward strand.
TCGTCATCGGCGATGAGATCCTCTCCGGGCGAACGCGCGACGCCAATCTGCATCACCTCGCAGGCTGGCTGACCGAGCGCGGCGTCGCCCTCAAGGAGGCGCGCATTGTCGGGGATGATGAGATTGAGATCGCCACGGCCCTGAACGCCCTGCGCGCGCGCTACGATTATGTCTTCACGTCGGGCGGCGTCGGTCCGACGCATGACGACATCACCTATGACGCCGTCGCGAGGGCTTTTGGCGTCCCAGTCGAACCGCAGCCTGATGCTGTGCGGATCATCTCGGACTATTACGCGGCGCGCGGCGAGGAGGCGACGCCTGCACGGCTGCGCATGGCGCAGATGCCGAGAGGCGCGAGACTGGTTTCAAATCCCGTTTCTGGCGCGCCCGGCGTTATGATGGGCAACGTCTTTGTGATGGCTGGCGTGCCCTCGATCTTCAAGGGCATGCTGAACGCCGTCGAGGGCGCCATCGAGAAGGGCCCGCTCACACATTCGCGCGCCGCGACGGCCGAGGGCCTTGCTGAGTCGAAGATCGCTGAACAGCTGCGCGCCATCCAGTCCGCGGCGACGGGCGTCGCTATCGGAAGCTATCCGATAGATGGCGACGTCAAGGGCGTCACCATCGTCGCCCGTTCCGAAAACGCCGCCGCCGCCGACGCCGCCATCACCGCGGTCGCAGCCGCCATGCGCGCGCTCGGGTTCACGCCGCAGATGGAAGACCGCAAATAGCCTTCAGACGCCGGTTGCGATCTCCTCGAGCGTCGCGAGCAGCTTTCTGCAGCCCCTGATGCGCGCTTTCTCATCCGGCCAGTTCTGCCGAAAGACGAGGCGCTGGTCGGGGCGGAGCTTGATGTCCGCCGCCGCCGATGAAATGAAGGCGACAAGGCCTGCGGGATTGGCGAATTTGTCATCGCGAAAGGCGATGACGGCGCCCTTTGGTCCTGCGTCCACTTTCGCAACGCCGGCGCGCCGGCAGCGCGCCTTGATGGCGACGATTTCGAGGAGGTGCTCAGCCTCCTCCGGGAGCGGACCAAAGCGATCGACGAGTTCCGCTGCAAAAGCTTCAATGTCGCGGTCTTCAGAAAGATCGCCGAGCCGTCGGTAGAGCGCCATGCGCACATTGAGATCAGCGACATAGCTTTCGGGGATCAGAACCGAGGCGCCGATTGAAATCTGCGGGGACCATTGGTCTTCGGCGGCGGCCTCGCCGTGGCGCAGTTCAGCGACAGCTTCTTCGAGCATGTGCTGATAAAGTTCAACGCCGACCTCCTTCACCTGCCCTGACTGCTCCTCGCCCAGAAGATTGCCGGCCCCGCGAATGTCGAGGTCGTGGCTTGCGAGCGTAAAGCCGGCGCCAAGCGTGTCGAGCGACTGCAGCACCTTGAGACGACGGTCGGCCCCTTCGGTCAGCGCCTTTCGGGGCGAGGTCGTGAGATAGGCATAGGCGCGGAGTTTCGCGCGCCCTACCCGTCCGCGAAGCTGATAGAGCTGCGCCAGACCGAAACGGTCCGCATGGTGCACGATGAGCGTGTTCGCAGTCGGAATATCAAGACCAGACTCGATGATGGTCGTCGACACGAGGACCTCGAACTTTCCCTCATAAAAGGCCGTCATGATGTCTTCGAGTTCCGTCGGGGCCATTTGCCCATGCGCGACCTTGAACCGGACTTCCGGCACATGCGCTGTCAGAAACTCTGCGATGCCGTCGAGGTCGGAAATGCGCGGCGCGACATAGAAGCTTTGGCCGCCGCGAAAATGCTCGCGCAGCAGCATCTCGCGCGCGACCACGGGATCAAAGGGGCCGACGGTCGTTCTCACGGCGAGGCGATCGACCGGAGGCGTCGCGATCAGCGACAGGTCGCGAATGCCGCTCAAGGAGAGCTGCAAGGTGCGCGGGATCGGCGTCGCCGTGAGCGTCAGCACATGCGTATCCGCGCGGTACTCCTTGAGCCGCTCTTTGTGCTTGACGCCGAAATGCTGCTCCTCATCGACAATAAGGAGTCCAAGATCGCGAAACCTGACCGATTTCGACAGCAATGCGTGGGTGCCGACGACGATATCGACCGAACCGTCGGCCATACCGGAGCGCGTCCTCTCGGCTTCGGCGGACGCAACGAGTCTCGACAACGCCGCAATCTTCACGGGGAACCCCTTGAAGCGATCCGCAAAATTCTTGTGGTGCTGGCGCGCCAGCAAGGTTGTCGGGGCGATGACGGCGACTTGCCGGCCGGTCATCGCCACGATGAAGGCGGCGCGGAGCGCAACCTCCGTTTTGCCGAATCCGACATCGCCGCAGATGAGCCGGTCCATGGGGCGGCCTTTCGCGAGGTCCTCGATGACATCGGCGATGGCGTTCTCCTGGTCCTCGGTCTCTGCATAGGGAAAGCGCGCGCAGAATTCATCATAAGGACCGGTCGAGGGCGCAATCGAATCTGCGGCCGTCATCTCGCGCTTCGCCGCGATGGCGATAAGCTGCTCGGCCAGCATCTTGATGCGGGCTTTGGCGCGCGCCTTGCGTCCCTGCCAGCCGGCGCCGCCGAGCCTGTCAAGCTGCGCCATCGGATCGTCAGACCCGAAACGTGAAAGAAGCTCGATGTTCTCGACCGGCACAAAGAGTTTGTCGCCGCCGGCATATTCGATCTCGATGCAGTCATGCGGCGCGCCCTGCACCTCAAGGGCCTTGAGGCCGAGATAGCGGCCGACGCCGTTATCGACATGCACGACGAGGTCGCCGATGGCGAGAGCGCCTGCCTCGGTCAGGAAGTTTTCCGCACGCTTTCTGCGGCCGCGCCGCACCAGGCGATCGCCAAGAATGTCCTGTTCCGAAATGAAGGCGGCTTCGCCTGCGACGAAGCCCGTCTCAAGACCGAGCACGATCGTGTTGATGGCGCCGCCCTGTTCGGCGCGCGCGGCGTTCCAGTCAGCGAAGTGTTGCGGCCTGACGCCATGATCGCCGAGAACGACGCGCATTCGGTCGGCGGATCCCTCAGTCCAGCAGGCGACGAAAACCCGCTTGTTCGCGCGCGCGAGGACGCTGGCATGTTCTACGACGGCGTCAAAGACATTCGAACGCTCCGCAGCGCGCTCAGCAGCGAAGCTGCGGCCGACCCTGGCGCCGAAGGAATAGGCCCGCCGCCCTTCCGGGGGCGCGAAAGGCGTAAGCTGGCGAAGGTCCACGCCGCCAAGGCGCTCCGCCCACGATGCGTCGTCGAAGTAGATCCGATACGGCTTCAGCGGCCGATATGCGGGCGCGGAAAACTCGGC
>CAYTVQ010000082.1:0-10103 GCA_964441615.1 uncultured Caulobacterales bacterium
TCGGGCTGGGCGTCCTGGCGCGCCCATATCTGGACCGACACCGATCCCGATCGCACCGGGCTTCTCGATTTCGTGTTCGAGGACGGCTTCGGTTTCGAGCGGTATACGGACTATATCCTCGACGTCCCCATGTATTTCCTGCGCCGCAACGGAAAGTACATCGACGCCGCCGGCCAGTCCTTCCGGGATTTCATGAAAGGCAGCCTGCCCGCGGCGCCCGGCGAACTGCCGAACATCCACGATTTCGAGGATCATCTCTCCACGGCGTTTCCCGAGGTCCGCCTCAAGCGCTTCCTCGAAATGCGCGGCGCCGATGGCGGCCCCTGGTCCAGGATCTGCGCGTTGCCCGCCTTCTGGGTCGGTCTCCTGTACGACGAAGACTCGCTGAATGCCGCCTGGGACCTCGCCAAGGGCTGGACCCGCGAGGATCGCGAAAATCTGCGCATCGATTCCGCCCATTACGGCCTCAAGGCGAAAATCGCCGGCCGGTCGCTGAAAGACGTCGCGCTCGACGCGCTCGAAATATCGCGAGCGGGCCTGAAGCGGCGCCGCTTCAGCGGCGACTGCAATCCGGACGAGTCCGGCTTCCTCGATCCGTTGCAGCAGATCGCCGAGCGCGGCGAGACCCTCGGGGAGATCATGGCGCGGCGCTTCCTCCATGAATTCGGGGGGGATCGCGCGCGCCTTCTCGCCGAGATCTCCTATTGAGGGGCCGTGGCCGCCGCGCTCGGTTCCGGCGCTTCGCGCATTGACGTCTTCGACGACGTTTCCGGTCCGTGCGCGGCTCTGGCATCGCGCGATCGCGCGCTCAAGATCGCGCTCGATGCGATCGGCAGGCCGCATATCCGGCGGCGTGAGGGCGGCTTTGAAGGGCTCTTTCGCATCATCGTCGAACAGCAGGTTTCCGTTCCGAGCGCTCAGGCGATCTGGGCCCGCTGCCAGGCCGGCCTCTCGCCCCTTGAACCTCGCCTGGTGTTCACGGCCGGCGAAGCGGCGTTGCGCGCGGCCGGGCTCTCCTCGCCAAAGGCGCGCTATGTGCATGGCCTCGCGGCGGCGCTCGACGCAGGCGAGATCCATCTCGATACAACGGCGCTCGACGATGAGTCTGCGAGCGCTCATCTCCAGCAGGCGAAGGGCGTCGGACCGTGGACGGCCGCGATTTACCTTCTCTTCTGTGAAGGCCGGCTCGATATCTGGCCGCCGAACGACGTCGCGCTCCTGCGCGCCTATGAGGCGGCGTCAGGCCGTAAGACGGCCCAGAAGAGACTGGATGCGCGGGCGCAAAAATGGGCGCCCTATCGCGGCGTCGCCGCCCATATTCTGTGGACTTATTACGCGCATCTGCGGGGCCGCGCGCCCATCTGAAATCGTGCGGCGCATCGGCCGCTACGGTCGGGGACCACAGCGGGCGCCGTGATTTTCAGATCACGGCGCGGCGCCCGGGCATCCGGCCTAGAAACTGATACTGAGGCCGCCGCCCACGAAGTGATTCTTGTATTCCCATTCGAGATTGACGGGTCCCGGCGGCGGTGCGCCGGTCTCGCTCGCCTTCGAGAAGGCGTCCCGGTAGCGATACTCGACGAAGAGGTCGACGCCGGAGGAGACTTCGGCGGCGAGCCCGCCCATGAGCTGGAAGCCGCCGACCATGTCGTCGCGCGTGTAGCCGACGCCGTCATTATCGTATTTCACCCACAGCAGACCGACGCCCCCCCCAACATAGGGTCTCAGGAAGAACGACACCGGAACCTCAAACACGCCGTTCACCATGGCGCTCCAGGAAGAGTTCGAGTTCGGATTGCAGCAGCTGTATTCGACGCGGTCATGAAAGCCTTCGAGCTCCACCGCGAAATTGGGGGCCACCTCGACGCCGACCGCCGCGCCGAATCCGTAGCCGGTGTCGGTATCGAAATCGCCTCCTCCCCATTTCAGGTCGCCGGCGAGCGAGACCCCGCCAGTCGCCTTCACATAGCCCGCGGCTGCGGCCGGCGCAGTCGCCAATGCGGCGGATGCGAGCACAGAAGTCAGGATGGAAACCTTCATGGTCAAATCCCCATTAACCCCAAGGAAGCCTAATACTCCCGCCCCTCGCGGCAAAGGCGCGGCCTGCGTGATGTTGCCGCGCAGCCACGGCGGCGGCCCCGATGCCGTTATCGCCAGATTAGCCAAGAATCAGTTATGGTCGTTTCGGGCGCCGAAGGTTAGGATTTGGCGTTGTGTCTGAGGAGTTCGGTCAAGAGCGCGCACGGTACGATCGCTGGGGCTGAAGCCAGATCCAGGTGGCGGTGATGCAGGCTTACGCGCACGCGCCGGACGGCTGTCCCGCATTGGTTCTGAACGCCGATTTCCGGCCCTTGAGCTATTTTCCGCTTTCGCTGTGGTCGTGGCAGGATGCGCTGAAGGCTGTGTTCCTCGACCGCGTCGATGTCGTCGCGCAGTACGAGACCAAAGTCAGAAGCTCAAAATTCGAGATGCGGCTTCCCTCCGTCGTCTCGCTCAAGACTTATGTGAGCCATACGCGCACGCCGGCCTTCACGCGCTTCAATCTATTCCTGCGCGACGCCTTTTCGTGCCAGTACTGCGGATCGGGCGAGCGCGACCTCCTGACCTTTGACCATGTGATCCCGCGCTCGCGGGGCGGCAAGACGACGTGGGACAATGTCGTCGCCGCCTGCAGCCCCTGCAATCTGAGGAAGGGCGGGCGCCTGCCGTCGGACGCCCGGATGTTTCCGGCGCGGAAGCCGGCGCGCCCCACCATGTTCGAACTCAACGAACGCGGCCGCGCCTTCCCGCCCCATTACCTGCACGAGAGCTGGCAGGATTTTCTCTACTGGGATTCAGTGCTGGAGCCGTAAAGGCGGATCACAGCTGCGCGCGGCCGTTGTCGATCGCTGACAGCTTCGCCTCCGGCCAGTCGCGATCCTTGCCGATGCAATCGCGCGCAAAGCCGGTGTCGACCGAGAAGATCGCCGCGTCCTCCGCCGCCAGACTGACCTCCCAGTCGAGCTCGCAGGCGCGGGTCGCGAAGCTCTTCCTGCAGACGGACAGCGGACCCCGATGGTCTTCATGGGCCTCGCCCGTATTGCAGTCATAACCGTCGCTGCGAAGGTCGCTCAGTGCGTCGCTGACGCTGCGCCCGACGAGCAGGCGCCGCATGTCGCGCTGGAACCGGTAGGCGAGCGCATCGCCATCGTCGAGGCTCCAGTCGGACGCCCGACCCAGTTCAGCAAGCGAGGCGGGACCAGGCGTCTGGCAGGCGACGAGCGGGAGGAGCAGGAGCGCAGCGGCGGCGTATCGATTCATGGCGGCATTGCGGCGTTGTTTCTCCAGCGACAGTCTCCCATGGCCGTTCGCAGGGCAAGAGTCCGCGGTGGTCAAACCTTGTAGGACGCAAACGCATTTCCTAAAAAGGCAGGGTCGGGTCGAGGAGACATCTCATGCTGATGCGATCGGGAAAACACGCACTGCGCGCCGCAGCGGTCGCCGCCATCGCCGGCGTGATCGCGGCCTGCGCCTATAACGAGGAGCTCGGGCGCGAGCAGTTCTCGCTGCTTTCCGGCCAGCAGATGGCCTCGCTCGGCGCGACCGCCTGGTCCGACGTCAAGTCCAAGGAAAACGCCTCCTCGGATCCGCGCTATGTCAGCCGCCTCGATCGCGTCGCCCCGAAGATCCTGCGCGCCGCCGGCGAGGACCCGTCGCAATGGGAATGGAAGGTTTTCGCCTCGAAGGATCTCAACGCCTTCGCGCTGCCGGGCAATCACTTCGCAGTCTATACTGGCCTTATGGACCTTATGGAGAACGACGCGCAGCTGGCGACGGTGGTCGGCCATGAGGTTGCGCATGTGCGCGCCAATCACGGCGGCGAGCGCATGTCGCAGCAGCTCGGCGCGAGCGTCACCTATCAGGCGGCGGCCGCGGCGCTGGGCAGCGGCGGACAGTCGGCGCAGCTGGCGCTCGGGGCCCTGGGGCTCGGCGCGCAATATGGCGTCCTTCTGCCCTTCTCGCGCAAGCACGAACTCGAGGCCGACCGCCTCGGCATCGTTTACATGAACCGCGCTGGCTACGACCCGAACGAGGCCTTGAAGTTCTGGACCAAGATGAGTTCCGCGGGCGGACAAAAACCCCCCGAATTCTTGTCCACGCACCCATCGGATGCAACCCGCATCGCCCAGATCAGAGAGATCATCGCGACTCTGCCGCCGCGCGGACAATAGGACTGAACCGGCGTCGCGCTGCCGCTCGGTTATGACCCGGGCGGCCCTGTCAGAGTGTCGCGCCCTGACTGGGAATGCGGCGGCTCGCTGTGGCTTTTGATTGTCGCGGTGTTTTGGGGCAGCCATGGACACCGTCCGTCCCGATTGAATCGGGATGGATTCGCGAGGGATGTCGAACATGATTCGAGCTTCCTCTTGGGAGGAGGCCAGCATGGTTCGCGAGAGCGTTGTCGGAAGATTTCGCAAGCGCGTGATCGGCGCGATCGGCGCTGCGTTGGCGCGGCGGGCGGCGGGGCGGCTCGGGGTTTGGGCCTTCAACGCGCCTGTCCTGCGATCCGGCGTCAGCTGAAATAGCGCCTGAGGCGGGCGGAGGCTTCCTCCAGCACCTCGCGCTTCTTGCAGAAGCAGAAGCGCGCATAATGGCGCGGGGCTTTTTCGTCCTGCTGCGGATAGAACGCCGAAACCGGCACGGCGCAGACCTTGGCGTTCATGGTGATGTCGCGACAAAAGCTCATGTCGTCGCCATTGTAGCCGACGGATCGGATATCGACGGTCATGAAATAGGTTCCGGCGCAGGGCTGCACATCGAAGCCGGCGCTCTCAAGACCGGCGCGCATGATGTCGCGCCTTTCCTGCATGCCCGCGAGGAATCGCTCATAATAGGCGTCCGGAAAATCGAGCCCGAGCGCCACGGCGTGCTGGAAGGCCGGCGGCGAGGTATAGGTGATGAACTGATGGGCCTTCATCGCGCCGGTGATGAGCGGCTCCGGGCCGGTCAGATAACCGATGCGCCAGCCGGTCAACGAAAAGGTCTTTCCCGCTGATCCGATGCGCACCGTGCGTTCGCGCATGCCGGGCAGGGTCATGAGCGGCCGGAGCCGCCGCCGGTCGAACAGGAGATGCTCATAGACCTCGTCGCAGACGGCGATGAGACCATGACGCCGGGCGCGATCGGCGAGGAGTTCGAGTTCCGCATCAGAGACCACGGAACCGGACGGATTATGGGGCGTGTTGACGACGATCAGCCTGGTCGCCGGCGTGATCGCGGCGTCGAGCGCTTCGGCCCTGATCTCCCACGATGGCGGCTCCAGGTGAACGATGCGCGCCCGCGCGCCCGCCGCCTCGATTACGGGCAGGTATGAATCGTAGAAGGGCGCGAAGATGATCGCCTCGTCGCCCGGATTGAGAAACCCGAAGAAGCAGGCTGCGAGGCCCTCTGTCGCGCCGGCCACGACGAGCGTTTCGCTCTTCCAATCGATGTCGAGACCATAGAAGCGCTGATTGGCCCGGGCGACGGCCTGACGCAATTCAGGAACGCCGGCGACCGGCGCATACTGGTTCTGACGTGTCAGGATTTCGCGGGCGGCGGCCTCGAGAATTTCCCTCGGGCCGTCTTCATCGGGGAAGCCCTGTCCGAGATTGATCGCGCCGGCCTCGTTGGCGAGGGACGACATCACCTGGAAGATGGTGACGGGCCGCGCGGCGAAGACTGGATTTAGCATGTGCGCTCCCGCTGTCGGCGCGCACTATGCCGGGCCTTGGAACAAACAAAAAGGGCCGCCCGACGGCGGCCCCTTTCTCAGGCAAGCTTTTCGATTTCACTGCGGCGGAGTCGTCGCTTCTTCAGTCGCTTCCTCGGCGGCGCCTTCGACCGCTTCGCCGGTCGCCTCGGCGGTGCCTTCGACCGCTTCGCCGGTCGCCTCGGCGGCGCCTTCGACCGCCGCGCCGGCTTCCTCGGCCATGGCGCCCGCGGCATCAACCGCGTCGCCGGTGTCTTCAACTGCCGGAGCCGCTTCCGGCGCCGTTTCTTCAACCGCCGCCGGCGCCGCTTCCGGCGCCGCTTCTTTCTTGCTGCAGGCGACCAAGCCGACCGCGGCCGACATCGCCAGAACCGTCAATACCTTCTTCATGACCCAAATTCCCTCTGTTCCGTCGCCAAGCTCTTAAGTCCCAGCGCGGCGAGCGTGCTCCCAGATTTTGACGCCACAGTCAAAGAAATTGGCGATCATCAGGAGTCTGTGCATTTGCGCATTTCGCCGCAGGCCCTCGCTTTCCTGAGCCAAACGGTTGCGTCGCGCGAAGCATTACCGTTTTGCAATGAAAGAAGTCCGTATGGGAACCTTTGAGCCGCGCGCCCGGGGCGCCCAGTATTACAGATTGTTACAAGCCATCCACGTGTGCAACCTTGTAACCGCGCGAGGTTTTCGTGGACCCATCGACCATGCGAAGCAGAGGGATCTTTGAGGAGAGCGCATTGAACAAGGCCACTGGCGATGCGGCGTCCGGCGAGGTCTTCGAACGGGAGGAAACGGTCGTCGCCTGGGATGAAGACTATTATCATCCGATTGCGGAGAAATACTATGATCGCGCCGTTCCGGACATGCTCAAGGCCATGGGCGCAAGGGCGGGCGATCTTGTTCTCGACGCCGGCTGCGGCCCGGGCGTTCATTCGATCAGGGCGGCGCGCTACGGCGCGAAGATGCGCGCGGTCGATCTCTCCTCGGTCATGCTTTCCCACGCCAGGGCCCGCGCGAGGCAGGCTGGCCTCGACGGCGCCATCTCGTTCTCGCAGGACGACCTGACGCGCCTTTCGCTGGATTCTGGCGCCTATCCGTTCGTATTCAGCTGGGGCGTCATCATTCATGTGCCGGACGCCGAGGCGGCGCTCGATCACCTCGCCCGGGTGACGGCGCCAGGCGGCAGGCTCGCGCTTCATGTTCTCGGCAAGGACTCGCTTGATGATCTTGTCGAAGGTCTGGCGCGCAGGCTGCTGCGCAAGCCGCTCAAGGACCGGGTGGAGACGGCTCTCGGTTACGGCCACTGGTACGACTTCAATAACGAGCGGCTCTGGGTGCAGCGTTTCGATATCGGCAAGCTCGAACGCGCAATGGCCGGGCGCGGCATGAGAGCGATCGGGCGCCGCGGCGCCGAATTCTCCGAATTGCAGCGCAGGGCGCCGAAGGTCCTGAGGCCGCTGCTGCTGCTCGTCAACGGCCTCGCTTACGCGCTGCGGCTTCCAGCCTCGTTCTTCTGCACGCAGATCATCATTTTCGAACAGACCCGCGACCGTCGCGGCGAGCCGGCCTCAACGTCGTGAAAGACGGCTGACGGCGACGCCGGCAAGCACCACGAGCAGCGCGAGGAGCGCGCTCCAGTGCAGCCGCTCGTGGAACAAAAGCGCGCCGAGCGCGACCGCCCATACTGGCGTCAGATAATTGGCGAAGGCCATGAAGCCGGCGCCGACGCGCTGCACCACGATGATGATCAGCAGCCCCGCGAGCCCGGTGGGACCGAGGCCGAGAACGATGATGCTGAGGATGCTTGCGGCCGACCAGCCGGCCGGAGCGAAATCGGCAAGCAGCAGCGCCGGCGTCGCCAGCAGCGCGCCGCCGAGCACAGTAATGCAGGCGAACGCCTTTGGCGGCACATAGGCGGCCCGCCGCGAAATGATCACTGAAATGGAATAGCACAGGGTGGCGACTGCGAGCCCCGCTTGGGCGGCGAGGGACGAGTGGGCGGCGCCGGTCAATGCGTCGCCGCCCATCAGGATCGCAACGCCAATGAACCCCAGTGCAAATCCTGCGCCCTTGGCGGGCGTCAGCCGTTCGCCGGCGAAGAAATGCGCAAGCCCGATGGTCCACAGCGGCATGAACGCCATGTAGACGCCGGCAAGACCGCTCGCAACATATTGCTGCGCCCACGGAAAAATCAGGAAGGGGACCGCGTAGCCGACAACGCTCACCCAAAGCATCGATGACCATGCGGCGGAGAGGCGGCCGGCGCTGTCCCGAAGCGGCGGAAATCTTTCGCCGCCGAGGCGCATGACTGCGTAGAGAAAGACGGCGCCGACCCAGAGCCGCCCGACCGCGACGATCGCCGGTGGAACGGTGGCGATCGCTTCCTTGATGAACGCGAATGACGAGCCGCCGATCGCAACCAATGCTGCGAAGATCGCCCAGTCGAGCGCCTCGGCGCGGCCCTCGGCCCTCAACTGACGGGAAGCTGTGTCGTTCATCCTGTGCGCGCGACGTTAAGCATGTCTTGCGGCGGCCCGAGGGCGCCGCTTGGCACGCATGGTAACTTTGGCGCAAGCGATTTTCGGCTAGGCGTGGCGGAGAATCGCTTTTTGCATGCCCCCATTGACGGGCGCAGGCGAATGCGCGGAAATCGCTGCGGGCCACGCCTCCCCAACGGGGCGCGACCCATCTGCGAGGATGGGAGAAGGTAGATGACGACCAAACCGGCGACGCGCCCCGCGCGTCCTTTTTTTTCATCCGGCCCCTGCGCCAAGCGCCCGGGCTGGTCAGCCGAAAATCTCGCCGCGCCGACTCTTGGCCGTTCCCACCGGGGGAAACTCGGCAAAGCGCGGCTTAAGGAGGCCATCGACCGCACGCGGGGGATCCTCGAGGTTCCCTCCGACTACCGTCTCGGCATCGTGCCGGCCTCGGACACCGGCGCCGTCGAGATGGCGATGTGGTCGCTGCTCGGGCCGCGCCCGGTCGATCTCGTCGCTTTCGAGAGTTTCGGCGAGGGCTGGGTTTCCGACGCGCAGAAGCAGCTGAAGCTGAAGACCCGCGTCATCAGCGCCGATTATGGCGCCCTGCCCGATCTTTCCGCCATAGACCCTAAGAACGATCTCGTCTTCACCTGGAACGGCACGACGTCAGGCGTTCGCGTTCCCAGTGCGGATTTCATTGCCGATGAGCGCGAGGGCGTCGTCATCTGCGACGCAACCTCGGCGGCCTTCGCACAACCGCTCGAGTGGAAGAAGCTCGATGCGACGACCTTCTCCTGGCAGAAGGCCCTCGGCGGAGAGGCCGCGCATGGCATGCTCGTCCTGTCGCCGCGGGCGGTCGAGCGCCTTCAAACCCACGCGCCGTCCTGGCCGATGCCGAAAATCTTCCGCCTCACCAAAGGCGGGAAGCTGCAGGAAGATATATTCGAGGGCGCGACCATCAACACGCCCTCGATGCTCTGCGTCGAAGACTGGATCGACGCCCTGAACTGGAGCGACTCCGTCGGCGGCCTTCGCGGCCTCATGGCCCGCGCCGACGCCAATCTCGCGGTTCTGGAGAAATGGGTCTCGACATCGCGATGGGCCGCGTTCCTGTGCGCCGACAAGGGAACGCGCTCCAACACATCCGTATGCCTCAGAATCGTTGACGAGCGTGTCGCGAAACTCGCGGAGGAGGCGCAGCGCGCCTTCGTGAAGCGGATGGAGACATTCCTCGAGTCGGAGAAGGCCGCCTATGACATCGGCGGCTATCGCGACGCGCCGCCGGGTTTGCGCATCTGGTGCGGGGCTACGGTCGAGCGCGCCGATGTCGAGGCGCTCACCCGCTGGCTTGACTGGGCCTTCGCCGAAGCGATCAAGAAAAGCGAATTGTGAGCAGCGTCCAGTAATGGTCCGCGGGCAAGACCGCGCTTCGCCCCTCGCGCGCCGATGCCCATCGATCATCGACGAGAGAACATACGGAGTCTTCCATGCCCAAGGTCCTCATCTCCGACGCGCTGAGCGACGCCGCCGTCAGCATCTTTAGGGAGCGCGGCGTCGAGGTCGACTACCTGCCCGATCTCGGCAAGGACAAGGAGAAGCTCCTCTCGGTCATCGGAAGCTATGATGGGCTCGCCATCCGGTCCGCCACCAAGGCGACGTCGGCGGTCATCAGGGCCGGATCACGCCTCAAGGTGATCGGCCGCGCCGGCATCGGCGTCGACAATGTCGATATTCCCGCCGCGACCGCCGCCGGCATCGTCGTGATGAACACACCCTATGGCAACGCCATCACCACCGCCGAGCACGCGATCGCCATGATGTTCGCCCTCGCCCGGCAGCTGCCGCAGGCCAGCGCCTCGACCCATGCCGGGAAATGGGAGAAGAACCGCTTCATG
>CAYTVQ010000083.1:0-10068 GCA_964441615.1 uncultured Caulobacterales bacterium
ATTTATGCAGCCTGGAGTTGCCCGTCCCTGAAAATACATCCGTAAGCGGAAAAACAGGATCTTTTCTAATGAAATCAAAACTTTCCAATGCGCGCGCCGATCCAGGTCCGGCGCGATGCATGAAGGCGGGCTTCTCAGCCCGGAGAGCGGCGGCCGCCCCTTCCAAACGGTTTGTCTACGAATGAACGTGCAGCAAGGCGGCCGTCGCCGCTGAGGCGACGGCGACGCCGCAGTCCGGAAAGGCGGCGGCGTTTACCCCTGCAGGGAGAAAACAGGACAAGGCGCCCGCTCCAGGGAGGAAGAGCGGGCGCTGAGGGCAAAGCGTGAAGAGGGGCGTCTTACGCTTTGGCGGCGGCGGAGATGACTTCGCCTTTCTTGATTTCACAGATGGCGGAAATCGACTCGCCGCCTGCGTTGGGGACAAGGAGGAGTTCGACCCTGCGCACCTGCGCGCCCTTAGACTTCACGAATTTCGCGCGGTAGGCGTCGGCGTCGGCGACGCCATTGGCGTCGAGCGCGGCGGCGCAGCGCGCCACATCATCCGTTTCGGATGCGAAAGCGGCGGCTGGCAGGGCGACGAAACCGACCGCCGTCACGATGGCGAAGGCGGCGGCGAACAGGACTTCTCTCATGGCTCTCTCCTAGCTGGACCCGGTTCGGTTCGGGCGTTTGGCTGCTTCAATCGCGACCGGTTTATCCCGTCGCTGCTTTATACAACGGTTCATATACTATTTGTTTTTAAAGTGTCAAGTATGTTTTTGAACGGGCTTGGCTGTTATATGATCGTCATCAAGGCCGCAGAGCCGGCCATCGGGGCCCTTGAGGGAGGGACCGCCGCAAGAAGGAAAAGCATGTCAAGGACTTACAACCAGGATTGCGTTCTGGCCTACGCCCTCGACCTTCTTGGCGAACGCTGGACCTTCCTCATCATCCGCGAGCTGTTCCTCGGCCCGCGGCGATTCGGCGACCTCCATGCCGCGCTCCCGGGGATTGGCACCAACCTCCTGAGCAAGCGCCTCAAGGAGCTTGAAGAAGCGGGGCTCCTGATCGGGCCCGGACCGTCCGAAGCCCGCGGCCAGTACCGCCTCTCGCAGGAAGGCGAAGACCTGCGCCCGGTCGTCCGGGCGCTGATGTTCTGGTCGATCGAATACTTCATGAACAGGCCGGATTCCTGCCCGCCCAAGGACTGCATCTTCTCAAACGACCTGCAGCCGGACTCGGTCGCGCTGGCGCTCGAACTCTTCGTCAACAGGTTCGCGACGCCCTTCTCCAATTACGTGATTCATGTGCGGATCGACGAAAATCCGTATACATATTACTTCATGAATGGCGAGATGACGGCGCGGCGCGGCGCCGATGCGCCGGCAGTCGCGCGCATCGAAGCGGATGTCGCCGCCTTCATGCAGGCCATGCGCAGCGAGATCTACCTGCCGCAGATGCAGGAGCGCGCGGTACTCGCCGGCGACGAGGCGGTCATCCATCATTTCCTGGCGTCGATCATGCCCGGCGCCCAGGCGGCGGACGAAGTGGCCCGGCAGATCTCGGCGAGCGCATCGCTGCACGCGTGAGGGCGCGCCGCTATCCGGGGAGCTTTTCGGCCCGCGCCGCATCGAGATAGCGCACGGATTTCGGCTTCAGCGTTCCCCTGCCGAACTCGAACAGGAGGGGATTTCCGGTCGGAATTTCGACATGGACGATGTCGTCGTCGGAAACGTCGAGCAGCGTCTTGACGAGCGCGCGCAGGGAATTGCCGTGAGCGGCGACGATCAGCGACTGGCCGCGCATCAGGCGCGGCGCAATGTCGTTCTCGAAGGCCGGCGCGACGCGCAGGAGCGTCGTCTTCAGCGATTCCGCGTCGGGGATCTTGAGGCCGGCATAGCGCGGGTCATGCGCGAAGCTGAAGGGACTGTTCGGGTCGAGCGGCGGCGGGGGAATATCGAAGCTCCGACGCCAGATCTTCACCTGTTCGGCGCCATGCTTCTCCGCCGTCTCCTTCTTGTCGAGGCCGGTGAGCCCGCCATAGTGGCGCTCGTTGAGGCGCCAGTCGGCAGTCGTCGGCAGCCACATGCGGTCCATGCGCTCAAGCGCGAGCCAGAGCGTGCGGATGGCGCGCTTCAGGACTGAAGTGTAGGCCGCCGCAAACTCGATCCCCGTCTCTCTCAGCAGCGCGCCCGCCTGCGCCGCCTCGGACCGGCCGCGCTCGGTGAGATCGACATCCACCCAGCCGGTGAAGCGGTTTTCGAGATTCCATTCGCTTTGTCCGTGGCGGAGCAGGGCGAGACAGGTCATGGCGGGCATCCTCTGGCGCGGCGGCGTTGAGGTGAAGGGTCGCCGGCCAATGGTCAATGGGGCGGCGGCGAGACCCCCCAGCCGCGCAGACTCTCCCCATGCCGGCGGAACCAGGCGCGCGATCGCTCGACATCGACGCCAAGGCTCTCGACCGTGCGCCAGAAGGCGGGCGAGTGGTCGAGATGGACGAGATGCGCGCATTCATGCGCGGCGACCGCGTCGAGCATGTCGGGCGGCGCCAGGATGAGCCGCCAGGAGAAGCAGAGCGCGCCCTCGGACGAGCACGATCCCCAGCGCGAGCGCAGATCGCGGACCTGGATGCGGGCGACGCGGCGCTGGAGCGCCCGCGCATGGATCTCGACCCGGGCGCCAAGGTCGAGGGCCGCCTCGCGCTTCAGCCAGTCGGTCAGGCGGCGGCTCAGATGCGCCGCATCGCCGCCGATGACGATCATCGGCTCCGCGCCGTCCATGCGTCTGACCGGCATGCGCGCCGGCCCATCGAGAACGATCCGGTGCAGCGCCCCGCGATAGGGACACAAGGCGCCCGGCGCGAAGGGGCGCGCCGTCTCGCCCCGCTCGAACTGGCGGGCGATCCAGGCCGCCTTGCTCTGCGCAAAGCGCAGGGCCTCGCCGAGCGCGCGCTTCGAGGGCGCCGTAAGCTGCACGACGCCCGCCACCGTATCGACGCGCAAGATCAGCCGCCGCGCCTTGCGGTTGACGCGGACCAGGACGGGCGCGGAACGGTCGCCGAGATCGATCTGCGGCGCATCCGCCGCCGCGACGAAAGCTTTCCTCAATGGCGCCACGTAGCGGTTCCGAATCCCTGCTTTCTCCCCCTATAAGGCTCTTTCCGGCTTGAAGGAATCCGCCGCCCGCCATGGACGCGTCATCGCCCGTTCTCACACCGAGCGCGCCCGACGCGACGCCGATGATGGCGCAGTATCTCGACATCAGGTCGAGATGCGGCGACGCCCTGCTCTTCTACCGCATGGGCGACTTCTACGAGCTCTTTTTCGACGACGCCGTCAAAGCCGCCGCCGCGCTCGACATCGCGCTCACGAGACGCGGCAAGCATCAGGGGCAGGACATCCCGATGTGCGGCGTGCCGTTCCATTCCTATGAAGGCTATCTTGCGCGCCTCATCCGCAAGGGCTTCAAGGTCGCGGTCTGCGAGCAGAGCGAGGATCCGGCCGAGGCGCGAAAGCGCGGCGGCAAGTCCGTCTTGCGCCGCGACATCGTGCGCATCGTGACGCCCGGCACGATCACCGAGGAGTCCCTCCTCGACAGCGCGCGGGCGAACCATCTCGCCGCGATCGCCATCCTGCGCGGCGGGACCGAAGCGGCGCTGGCGTCGATCGACGTCTCGACCGGCGAGTTGCAGGTCCGTGCGACATCGGCCGGATCCTTCCGCCTGCATGCGGCGGCGCTTTCACTCGCCGAGCTCGTCGTCGCCGACGAAGCGCCGCCGACGGAAGAATGGCGCATCGCGCTGGCCGAAGTCGCGCGTGAAACGCCGCTCGCCCGACAACCCGCGGCCCATTTCGACAGCCGCAGCGGCGAACGGCGCCTCGCCGAGTCTTTCGGCGCCAGGGCCGTCGAAGCCTTCGGCGAGTTCTCGCGGGCCGAGCTCTCCGCCCTTGGCGCGCTTTTCTCCTATGTATCGCTGACCCAGGTCGGAAGGCTGCCGGCGCTCAAGACGCCGAAAAAATCGGCTGACGGCGCCGTCATGCTGATCGACGCGGCGACGCGCGCCTCGCTGGAAATCCTCGCCGCGCAATCGGGCGGCCGCGACGGCTCGCTGGTCGCGGCGATCGACCGCACCGTCACCGGACCTGGCGCGCGCCTCCTCGCGCAGCGCCTCGCCTCGCCCCTGACCGCGCCCCCCGCAATCAACCAGCGGCTCGACGCCGTCTCCTTCTTCGTCGAGCGGCCGGCGCTCGCCGGTCGGCTCGCTTCGATCCTGCGCAGGACGCCGGACATGGCGCGCGCGCTGTCGCGCCTCACGCTCGGCCGCGGGGGCCCGCGCGATCTCGCCGCCATCCGCGACGGCCTCGCCGGCGCGCGCGACATCGCCCGCGCGCTCAACGAGGAGCGCGTCGACGCGCCCAGCGACATCGCCGAGGCGCGGCGCGCCCTCGACGCGGCGCAGAATGGCGGCTTTTCAGATCTCATCGGCGAACTTGGCGCGGCCCTCGCGGCCGATCTTCCCCATCTCGCGCGCGACGGCGGCTTCATCGCGAAAGACTTCGATCCGGGGCTCGACGCGGCGCGGCTCCTGCGCGACGAGTCGCGGCGCGTCATCGCCGGACTCGAAGCCCAGTATCGTCAGCAGGCGGACCTTAAGACGCTGAAGATCCGCCACAACAACGTCCTCGGATATTATGTCGAGACGCCGCCGTCGGGCGCTGACCGGCTGATGTCGGGCGAACCCGCCCGCGTCTTCATCCACCGCCAGACGATTGCGAGCGCTGTCCGTTTCACGACGACCGAACTCGCCGATCTCGACGCCCGCATCGCCCGCGCCGGCGAGGAGGCGCTGGCGCGCGAGCTCGAGATCTTCGCGCGCCTCGTCGATGCCGTCGCGCGCCGCAGCGCCGATATCTCCGCAGCCGCCGACGCCCTCGCCGCCATCGATGTCGCGGTCGCGCTCGGCGCCCTCGCGCGCGAGGAGGACTATGTCCGCCCCCGCATCGACGACAGCCTCGCCTTTCACGTCGAAGGCGGGCGCCATCCCGTCGTCGAGGCGGCGCTGAGGCGCGAAGGCCGCGGCCCCTTCATCGCCAATGACTGCCGGCTTGGCGACGAGACGGGCGCACGGATCTGGCTCGTCACCGGGCCGAACATGGCGGGAAAATCGACATTCCTGCGCCAGAACGCGCTCATCGCCATGCTCGCCCAGGCGGGCTCCTTCGTGCCGGCGAAAGCGGCGCATATCGGCGTCTGCGACCGCGTCTTTTCCCGCGTCGGCGCCGCTGACGATCTCGCGCGCGGGCGCTCGACCTTCATGGTCGAAATGGTTGAAACCGCGGCGATCCTCAATCAGGCCGGAGAGCGCGCGCTGGTCGTGCTCGACGAGATCGGCCGCGGCACTTCCACCTTTGACGGGCTCTCGATCGCCTGGGCCGCGGTCGAACATTTGCACGCGGAGAATCGCTGCCGGACGCTTTTCGCGACGCACTATCATGAGCTGACGGCGCTTCCCCGCAGCCTGCCGCGCATCGAGAATGTCTCCATGCGCGCGCGTGAATGGAAGGGCGATGTCGTCTTTCTGCATGAAGTGGCGATGGGTCCCGCCGACCGCTCATGGGGCGTCGCGGTCGCGAGGCTCGCCGGCCTCCCCGCCGCAGTGATCAACCGCGCCGAGGCGCTGCTCGCCGAGCTTGAGTCGAAGAAGCCGGGAACGCCCGCGATCGAGGAGCTGCCGCTCTTCGCGGGGCTTTCTCCCGGGCCGCGCGCAGCGCCGCCGCCGGCCCCCGATCCGGCGCTCGAGGCGCTCGAGGCGCTCGATCCGGACCGCCTCACGCCGCGCGACGCGCTGGACGCGCTTTATCGTCTCAAGGCGCTCGCCGCCCGCACGGAGGCCGCATCTTGAACGATGCCGGCGACAGGGGGCGCTCGGTCGCCGACATCATCGCCGGCGCCTGCGAACGCGAACGCGCGGGCCAGAGCCATGGCGAGACCGGCGCGGCGCTGAAAAAAATCGTCGATGCGCGCCGCCGCTCCGTGGTTCTCGAATATGCGCGCGGCGACATCGCCGCCGGACGTCTCGCCGAAACCATCGAAGAGTCGCTCGCCGCACTTTTCGCCGCAGGCGCCGCCATCCACCCGGCGGCGGCGAAAACGCTCGCCGTCGTCGCAGTCGGCGGATTTGGCCGCGGCCTCCTCGCGCCCTATTCCGATGTCGATCTCCTGTTCCTTCATTCCGGCGAGGCGAAGGAGGCGCAGCCTCTCACGGATTTCATCCTCTATCCGTTGTGGGACGCGGGCCTGAAGGTCGGCCACGCCGTCCATACGCCGGCGGGCGCGGTCAAGGCTGCGACGCAGGACATGACGGCGCGCACCGCCTATCTCGACTCAAGACTGCTTCAGGGAGACGCCCGCATCTTTCGCGACTTCCGTCAGGCCTTTGATAACCTCCGTAAGCGGACAAAGAGGCCGTTCGCCGCCGCCAAGGAGGAGGAGCGTGCGACCCGCCACGCCAGAACCGAGACCGGCCGCTATCTCGCCGAGCCGGACCTGAAAGAGGGCAAGGGCGGGCTTCGCGACCTGCATTTCATGCGCTGGATCCATAAATATGCGCATGGGGCGGATATCGCCGACCCGAAGGCCAAAAAGCGCGCCTTCAGCGACGAGGACATCGCCGCCTTCCGACAGGCGGAGCGCTTCCTGTGGTCGGTGCGCGTGCAGCTGCATGCGCTGCGCGGGCGCGCGGAGGAGAAGCTGAGCTTCGACCTCCAGCCGGCGCTCGCCGAGCGTCTCGGCTTCAGCGATCGCGGGGACATGTCCGCGGCCGAGCGCCTCATGCGCCGCTATTTCATGAACGCCATGGAGGTCGGACGGCTCCTGCGCATATTCACGGCCAAGCTGGAGGAAGAGCGGGAGATCGAGCGGCTCTCTCCGGCGGCCATCCGCACCCTGCCTAAGGCGCTGGCGCGCGACGAGGCCGGCGACAACGCCAATCTGCGCCTTCATGTCGGCCGGCTGCACTTTCAGAACGCGGCGCGCGCGCGCAAGAACCCCATCGACTCCTTCCGCCTGTTCCGCGCCTATGCGCGGCGCCCAGATTTCGCCTTTCACCCAGAGGCGCTCGCCATCGTCGCCGCCTCGGTCCGCAACGTCACGGCCGAAGTCCGCGACGACCCTGTCATTGCGAGAATTTTCCTCAGCTCACTGACGGAAGCGAAGGATCCGGTGCGGCTGCTGCGCGTTATGGCGGAGACGGGGCTTCTCGGCGCCTATCTGCGCGCCTTCGGCAAGACCATCGGCCGCATCGAATACGGCCTCTATCGCCGCTACGCCATCGACGAGACCGTCTATCGCGCCATCGGCGTGCTGCATGAGATCATTGGCGGCGAGGCGGAGGACAGGCACCCGATCGCCTCGCGCATTCTGGCGCGCGCGCCCGACCGGAGGCGCTATTTCATCGCGCTGCTCCTGCACGAAATCGGCTGGGGCATGAAGGATGCGGATACGGACGCCGTCGAACGCGACATCGCCCGCATCGCGCGCCGCCTCGGCCTTGAGGAGGACGAGGCGGGACTCGTCGGTTGGGCCGGCGCCCGCCATCGCCTGATGCAGGAAACCGTCGAACGCCGCGACCTCTCCGAGACAGCAAGCGTCACGCGCTTCGCCGAACTCGTCGGCGACAAGGACCGCCTCGATCTCCTCCTGGTGCTTGGCGTCTGCCATCAGCGCGTCGTCGCCGCCAATTCCTGGGACGACTGGACGCGCCGCCAGATCGCGATGCTCTATGAAAGCGCGCTCGCCTATCTCGAGGGCGGCGAGGCGGCGCTGACCGTGCGCCGCGAGGCTTCGGCGCGCGAGGCGCGCGATGAAGCGGCCGCCCATCTTGCGGCGCAGAGCGGCGCGGAACGCGCGCGCCAGCTCGAACGGCTGCCGGCTGCGATTCTGAAGACCGCCGAGCCCGAGCTCATCGGCCGCATCGCGGATCTTGTCGGCGCCGCCGAGAACGAGGGCGCCAGGGCGGCGGTGTCCGCGCGCCTTCGCGACGGGCTCATCGAGGCGATCGTCTACGCCGAGGACCGCACCGGCCTGCTCGCGGATCTCGCCGGCGCCATCGCCGCCGCCGGCGCCTCCGTCCGTTCCGTGCAGGTGACGACCAGCGAGGACGGCAGGGCGATCGACGTCTTCGCCGCACAGGCGATCGAGGGCGGCCCCGCCGCGGACGCGGACCTTGTCAGGCGCGTGCATGGCAAGCTGCTCGAGGCTGCGCAGCGGCCTCCCTCGAAGCCCCCGGCCTTCTCGCGCCGCATCGGCGACCGGCGCGCCATGTTCGCGGTCAAGACGAAAGTGCGGCTCGATACGGAGGCCTCCCCGGCGAGCCTCGTCATCGAAGCCGAGGGGCGCGACCGGCCGGGCCTTCTCTACGACCTTTGCACGGCCTTCGCCGAACTCGGCCTCGGAATCGCCTCGGCGCATGTCGCGACCTATGGCGCGCGCGCAATCGACGCCTTCTATGTGCGCGACGAGAAAGGACGCAAGCCGACCGACCCGGCGCGGCTCGCCGCCATCGAAAGGCGCCTTAAGGAAGCGCTCGGCGATGGCGGGGCTGCGCGAACTCCATTAACCACGGGGCCCTAGTTTCGCCGCCGCCGGTCTGCAAAGCTTCGAGCTGCAAAGATGTTCGTGTTCCTGTTCCCCCGCCTGCATCGCGCGGCTGCCTGCGCCGCGCTCGACTGGATGCATCGACCTTGAGCGGCGCCAATCTCCTGAAGTCGATGGCGACGGTCAGCGGCCTTACCATGCTGAGCCGCGTGATGGGATTTGCGCGCCAGGTTCTCATCGCCGGCGTCATCGGCGCCGGCGGCAACCCGGTCGCCGACGCCTTCTGGGCGGCCTTCCGCCTGCCGAACATGTTCCGCCGTCTGTTCGCCGAAGGCGCCTTCCAGGCGGCCTTCGTGCCGCTGTTCCAGGGAAAGCTCATCAACGAGGACCGCGCCGCCGCCAAGCTCTTCGCCGAAGAGGTGCTCGCCGCCCTCGTGTTCATTCTCGCGGCCCTGACGGCGCTCGTCATGCTGTTCGCGCCGCTCTTCGTCAATGTTGTCGCTTCGGGCTTTTCGGGCGACCCCGAAAAGCACGACCTGACGACGCTCTATCTGCGCATCATGTTTCCCTATCTCGCCTGCATGTCCGTGGTCGGACTGCTGAGCGGCGTTCTCAACAGCCATGACAAGTTCATGGCTTATGCCGGGGCGCCGATCCTTCTCAACGTCTGCCAGATCGCCGCCATTCTCGCCTTTGCGGACGCGGACTCGGCGCTGGTCGGCGAGGTCCTCTCCTGGGCGACGATGGCGAGCGGTGTTCTGCAGCTGGCGCTGCTCGTCTGGGGCGCAAGGCGGCAGGGCTATTTCCTGAAGCTGCGCGTCCCGCGCTGGACGCCCGGCCTCTCGCGCCTCATCGCGCTTGGCGGCCCCGGATTCCTCTCCGCCGGGGCCTTCCAGATCAACATCATCATCGGCACCAATATCGCGAGCCAGCAGCCGGGCGCCGTCTCCTGGCTCATGAACGCCGACCAGCTCTATCAGCTTCCGCTCGCGGTCATCGGCATCGCGCTCGGGGCCGTGCTGCTGCCCATGCTGTCGCGGCGCGTGAAGGAGGGCGACGAGAAGGGCGCCGATCACGCGCTCAATCGCGCCGTCGAGCTTTCCTCATTCCTGACCTTGCCGGCGGCGGCCGCGCTCGTCGTGATGGCGGCGCCGCTCTGCGATGCGCTCTTCCGCGGCGTCGCGACAGATGCGCTCAGCATCTTCGGCGGACGCGCCTCGCGCTTCACCGAGCACGATGTCGAGATGACGGGCCTCGCCCTCGCCTTCTACGCCGCGGGTCTTCCCGCCTTCGTCTGGCACAAGGTGTTCTCGCCGGCCTATTTCGCCCGCGAGGACACGCGGACGCCCATGTACAACGCGCTGGTCTCGATCGCCGTGAACATTGCGCTGTCGCTTGCGCTCTTTCCCTTCATCGGCTTCGTCGCGGTCGCCATCGCGACCAGCCTCGCCTCCTGGATCCAGGTCGCCCTGCTCGCCATCCGCCTCCACCGCC
>CAYTVQ010000084.1:0-10067 GCA_964441615.1 uncultured Caulobacterales bacterium
CTTTTCCCCCGCCGCCATTAGCAGTTAGGATCGAACCAGGGATAGAACGTCAGGACCATGAGCGAGGAACTGCCCGCGAAGACGGCCTTCGACACGCTCCTTGAGCGGATGAAGAAGGACGTCACGGAACTTGAAGCGCGAAGCGCAAGTGCTCCTGCCGAAGCCCGCGGTTCCGCGATGCGGCTGCAGGGCGTCCTCGACGCCGCCATCCGGGAGGCGCGGGAAAAGACCGAGGTCATCCGCTCGACCGTCGCCGGCGGCGCCGACCAGCTCCGCGAAGAATTGCGGCGGCACCCGGCGGCCACGGTCAGCGCCGCTTTCGCAGCCGGCTATCTTGTCGGCAAGAGCATCGCGGGACGCGCGAAGCCATGATCGACCTTCTGCAATCGGCGCGCGCCAAGGGAGAAGCCGCGATCAAGCGGGCCGTGTGGGCATTCGCAGGAGCAGGACTTCTCGTGCTGGCGATGGGGTTCGCGGCCGCCGGCCTGGTTGAAGCTTTCAAGCTTATCGCTCCGGCCTGGGCCGCCTTTTCTCTCGGCGCGTTTTTCCTTCTTCTCGCGGCATGGTTTTGCGGGTCGCGCTCCCATGCGCCGAACCCGAATTCATCCGCGGAAGGCGCCCTCAACCTCCACAACGAAGAAGGGGTTGCGCCGCTCGGCTCAGACGCAAGCGATTGGCGCCACATCCTCAACGAGGCTCTCATTCGCGAGTCCCAGGACAAACCCGCCCGCGCCGCTGCAATCGCGGCTATTGCAGGCCTCGTCCTTGGCGCGATCGAGGGCCTCGATGAAAGTCGCCGTGCGTAGGCGACGCCCGTCGGGAGAGGCCCCGCTCATGAGCCCCAGGGCCGCAATTACGTCAGCCATGCGCCCCTGCCCGATTGGAAAGACCTGAGGAAAATGCTACCCGCCGCTTTCCGCCGTCAAGCAGCGATGGAACATGACTTCGTCGGTTAGCGTCCCATTCAAATCAGATCTGCTTCGCACCCTCTCCGAGCGCGGGTTCATTCATCAGGGGACAAACCTTGAAGAACTGGACTCCCGCGCCGCGAGGGAGACGCTTACCGGCTATATCGGCTTCGATGCGACCGCGAGGTCGCTGCATGCCGGGAGCCTCATCCAGATCATGCTGCTCTACTGGCTGCAGCAGACCGGACACCGCCCCATCGCGCTGATGGGCGGAGGAACGACCAAGGTCGGCGACCCCACGGGAAAGGACGCGCAGCGCGCATTGCTGACCGACGCGGAGATCGCCGCGAATATCCTGTCGATCAAGGGCGTGTTTGAGAGATTCCTGCGCTTTGGATCAGGTCCGCAGGACGCGATCATGGCCAACAATGACGAGTGGCTCTCCAAACTCGCCTATATCGAGTTCCTGCGCGATTACGGAGTGCATTTCACCATCAACCGCATGCTGACCTTCGACTCGGTGAAGCTGCGTCTCGAGCGCGAGAGCCCGATGACGTTTCTTGAATTCAATTACATGCTCATGCAGGCCTATGATTTCCATGAGCTTTACCGGCGATATGGCTGCACGCTGCAAATGGGCGGGTCCGACCAGTGGGGCAACATCGTGAATGGCGTCGAACTCGTGCGTCGCAAGGACGGCGCCGAGGTCTTCGGACTTACGACGCCGCTCCTGACCGCCGCCTCGGGCAAGAAGATGGGCAAGACGGAAGGCGGCGCCGTCTGGCTCAACTCAGACATGTTCAGCCCTTACGACTACTGGCAGTACTGGCGGAATGCTGAAGACGCCGACGTGCCGACGCTGCTCGCCCGCTTCACAACACTGCCGATGGGCGAGGTGCGCCGCCTCTCCGCGCTTGCCGGCGCCGAGATCAACGAGGCGAAGAAGATTCTCGCAAATGAAGCGACCGCTCTCCTTCACGGCCGCGATGCGGCGGACGCGGCGGCCGAAACGGCGCGCAAGACATTCGAGGAAGGCGCCTCAGCCGAAGGCCTGCCGACCGCCCTCGTCTCCAAAGCCGCTCTGGCTGCAGGCGCTCCCCTGCTTGAGCAGTTTATCGCAACCGGACTGATCGCATCGAAGAGCGAAGGCCGTCGTCATATCGCCGCCGGCGCGCTCAAGGTGAATGACGTTCCCTTGGCGGAAGAGCGGCTGCTGACGGCGGCGGACCTTGTCGACGGGGCCGTCAAGATCTCCATTGGCAAGAAGAAGCACGCGCTGGTGCGGGCCTCGTAAGAACGCCCGTCTCGTCCAGGCTGAACATCACCGGCCCGCCATCAGGCGGCATTTGTCGATGATGAAGCGATTGCGTATCTTTTCATCGCGTGCGTCAGCTATCGACCGAGTCATCAGACCAAAAGGGCGCTCAATTATCAGGGACAAAGTCCGGTTGTCCGGTCCCAGCGCGCCGACCGTGTCCGAATAGCGCAGCTTGAGGTCGAAGCCGAAAACCTGCTTTTCGAGCATTACGCGCCAATCGTCATAATCGTCATTGAGCCGATCATTATCGAAGCGACTGACCCCGTAACCCGCGACAAGGGATATCCCCTGTCCGAGAACCGTCGACGCCTCGATGCTTCCATACCAGCCAGGTCCCGTCTCGCCGAGCGAGTCGGGCGTGAAGAAAGCAAACGCCTCGATTTCGACCCCCGCAGCTTCGCGCGCGAAGCCCGCATAGGGTTCAACCAATCCCTTCCGCCCGGAATGATCCGTCAGGCCGTCGCCGTCGCTATCAATCTGATAAATGCGGGAATCGGGAAACGCGTAGTATCCGACGCCGAGATCAAGATTGAATCCTGCAATTGCCGGCAGCCACCCGGCATAGCCCGTCAGGAGCGCGTTCGTCTCAGGTCCGAACGCCACCGGGGCGGCATAAAGGCCCGCATAGAAAGCGCCCCGCTCCAGATCCAGCACCGCGTATGGATTCGGGTTAAGACGCTGGGCGCGGTAGCCCCTGAAGACGGACGTAGTCTCGACGCCCGTCGTCAACTCTATGGTCAATCCGCCGGCCGAGGCCGGCAGCGCGCCGAACCCGAGCAGAGTCCCAACCGCAGAAGCGATTCCGGCCTTTCCCCGCATGGCGATCCCCCTATCGGCCGGCAGACGCAAGCCTCACGCCAAGCCTCAGCTCCGGGCGGGTTTAGAGGCGTCTCCCCGGCGCGATTTCCCGAGGCGACGTGCGCAAGTCGATAACTGCCGGCTTGCCGCAGTTCCGGGCCGCTTCAAAAGCTGCGGGGAATTCTTCAGTCCGCGTCACCGTGGCGCCAAAGGCGCCGAAACTTCTCGCGAAAGCGGCGAAATCGGGATTGGTGAGGTCGGTGCCGGAGACGCGGCCCGGATACTCGCGTTCCTGATGCATCCGGATCGTGCCGTATGTCCCGTTGTTTGAAACAAGAACGATCACCGGCAGGTCATAATGCACGGCGGTCGCCAGTTCGCTTGACGCCATCATGAAGTCCCCGTCGCCCGCGACGCATATGACGTCGCGCTGCGGCAGCACAGCCTTCGCCGCGATCGCCGCCGGGAAGCCGTAACCCATAGCGCCAGACGTCGGCGCCAGCTGGGTCCTGAAGGATTTGTGGCGGTAGAAGCGATGGAGCCAGGCCGCGAAATTGCCCGCGCCATTGGTTACGATTGCGTCCTTTGGCAATGTCCGGTCCAGGAAGGACATGACTTCCGAGAGATTGACGCCTTCCTTGACCTCGACCGGCCTTGAGAAGGACTGAAAGTCGGCGTGCGCCTCGCGCGCCTGCTGCAGCCAGCCTTCATCCACAGTCCAGGGCTCGGCCGCGAGAGCCCGCGCCATCGCCTCCGGCGATGCAACAATGCCGAGCATCGGCGTATAGACGCGGCCGAGTTCTTCCGCTCCCGCGTGAATGTGGATGAGCGGCTGCCGGGCGAGCGGCGCCTCAAGCAGCGTGTAGCCGGACGTGGTCATTTCGCCGAGCCGCGGGCCGAAGGCGATAACGAGATCAGACGACGCAATGCGCTCGGCCAGCTTCGGATTAGGCGCAATGCCGACATCGCCGGCATATTGCGGATGAAGATTGTCGAAGAGGTCTTTCGACCGGAAGGAGGCGCCGACGGGCAGTCCCGTCGCCTCGACAAAGGTTTTCAGATCCTGGACGGCGTCCGCGGACCATCCGCCGCCGCCGACCAGCAGAAACGGTCGCTCGGCGCCGCCCAGCATTTCGCGGAAGAGCTCGAGCGCCCGTTCGTCAGGCGCGCCGACCGCGCGCGGCGCCGGCGGCAGGCCGGGCGCATTGGCTTCCTCGATCAGGACATCTTCGGGAAGCGCCAGCACGACCGGGCCCGGTCTGCCGTTCACCGCTGTCGCAAAAGCGCGGTTTACATATTCTCCGGCGCGCGCCGCCACATCGATCTGGCCGGCCCATTTCGCCATCGATGCGAACATGCGCCGATAATCGATTTCCTGGAACGCCTCGCGATCCATCATATCGCGTGAGACCTGACCGATGAACATGATCATCGGCGTCGAGTCCTGGAACGCAGTATGCACGCCGACAGCGCCCTGGGCGGCCCCCGGTCCGCGGGTCACCATGACAATTCCCGGTTTGCCCGTCAGCTTGCCATAGGCTTCCGCCATGTTCGCCGCGGACGCCTCATGCCGGCAGGCGATCAGATTGATCCGGTCACGGACGTCATAAAGCGCGTCGAGAACGGCGAGATAGCTTTCTCCCGGGACGCAGAAAACATGACTGACGCCGTTCATGATCAGGGCGTCGACGAGGTGGCGTGCAGCGGATTGTCTCGGCATGCGGGGGCTTATGGCCCCTCGCATGGGAAGGGGTCAATGATGCGCCCTCTGAGCCCGATGTCAGGCTTCCCGGTCAATCGACCGACCAGTGTCCGTCTGCGCAAGAGCCGCTCGCGCCGCCTGGGCAAGCGCGAGGAATTCGAGCCTCGGCCATTCGTGCACGACCTCGCCCGTCGTCTGGTCGATGGCCCTATAGAGAAAAATGGGGGCCCCAGGAGCCCGCGTGATCGCAACGCGCGTATTGGCGCCGGTCGCGTCGGCAATAACCTCGCGGAGCTGCGCGATCTGGTCCGATTGCCTCGCGCGCGCGGCCTCCGCCGTCTGGCGGCTTTCCAGAGTGAGCCGCCGCCGGCCTTCGGCGAGCGCAGCGGCGCGCTCGGACCCGGGATCGGGCCTAGAAGCGGCGGCGTCAGGATTTCGTTGCACGTCCATGGCGGCGTCCTCCGCCGCGGGCCGTCAGGGCGAGGACCCGCGGCGGCTCATGCTCTAGGCGAAGAGCGCAAGGATCGCGTTCGGCGCTGCGTTGGCGATCGAGAGCGTCTGGATCGCAAGCTGCTGCTGCACCTGCAAGGCCTGCAAGCGCGAGCTCTCGCGCGCGAGATCCGCATCGACAAGGTTGCCGATGGAGATTTCAATGGCGTCTGACACGCGATTGAGGATTCGATCCTGCAGCGTCAGCGATTTGCCGCCGCCGCCAAGCGCTCCGAGCGCCGCGGACAGGTCGTCGATCGAAGCGATGATGTTGGCGAGCTCGGCCTGTGCGCCAGCGGCGGTGGACAGGGCGGAGCCGTCGGCCGAGACATTAATTATGCCGCCGCCGATCGAGAGATCCTGCGCAGCCACTGTGATCGTCGACGAGCCGTCGTCGCTCGCAATCACCGTCATGTCGGCGGCCCCGTTGGCGATCAAGTTTCGGCCGCCTATGTTCGCCGAGCCGACGAGGCGCGTGATCTGGTCGGCGAGATCGGCATAGCGGTCCTGAAGCAGCTGGCGATTGCTGGCTGAGAGCTGGCTGTCAGCGGCCTGCGACGCGAGCTGCCGCATCTCCACGAGCACATCGCTGATCGATTCGCCGGCCGCAAGCGCGACATCGACGGTCGAAACGCCGACGCGCAGTCCCTGCTGCACGGTCTCGAGCGATGCGAGCTGCGCGCGCTGCTGCTGGGCAAGCGCATAGATCGCAGGGTTGTCCTTGGCCGAGGAGACTTGCAGCCCGGTTGAGACGCGGCGCTGCGTCTCGGCAAGGTTGTCTGTGATTCTTGTGAGGTTTTGCAGCGCAACCAGTGCGCCGGGATTGGTGCTGACCGAGACCATTTGAGCCCTTTCTGGGTTGTCATTGCGATTTTTCGCAAGTCCGGCGACGCGCCGGCGCGGCAGTCCTCGCAAATTCGGGGCCGGTTCATAATCCGTTGACGGATGTAAACGCGCGCCCATGCAGGCGGCGGAACGCCAAGGTCGGCTGAGTAAGGTTTAGACCTGGTTGCGCGAGGCCGGGAATTTCCTGCCGGGCGCATTCTGCCGACCCGGCTGAATTTGCCGGGCGTCCTCGGCGATAAGATTCACGGCGCCGGGACCGGCAAAAGCCCGCCCATGATGATGCGGTTCACATCGATCAGCGGTTCGATGCTTTCCCCCTGTCGCATGACCTCGCTTGAATAGGCCGAGACCCAGCGCGCGAGCGCAATGATTCGGGCGCGCGTTTCGATCGGGAGCGTATTGGCGCCCCGCGCGCAGTCGGCGGCGAGCGCGCCCCAGAGCGTGCGGTTGAGATGAATGGCTTCGATCAGCGTCTGCAAATCCTTGCGGCCTGCCTCTCCGGCCGCGATCAGCCGGCGCGTCGCTTCGGAGAACGCCTGATATTCGGCGTCCCTTGGCCCGGCGATGGCTGCCGAGATTTTGCGATAGGCGTCATGCGACATCGGCGAGCCGTGATCGCTCGAACTCCACCAGGCGCCGGCATAGGGTCAGCGCCAGATAGAACTCCTCATTGGCCACCGCAGCCGCCAGCCGCGCGCAGGTCTGCAAAGCGGAAGGATCGCTGACCGCCTCGGCGAACTCGGTCAGCCGCTCCTCATAATTGTGCAGAAAATGCGCCTTCTCCTCTGGATCGAGGGCCATCATCATGATGGGCAGATAAATGCGTTTCGCGGGGGAATCAGCCTCATGGGGCCGGATGATGTCTTTCTCCCGCAGGATCCGGGCCTGGTTCTCGATCGCCAATACCGCGCGCCGGTCGCCATTGACGATGACGGCGCCGTTGATGGCGATGCGCTCGCCCGGTTTCAAGGTGAGTTTGAGTGTCATGACCGACTGCCGAGCCCAGTAAAGGCGAGGTCGGTTAACGAAGCCTTCGACCGGGGGCCGCGCGACGATATGACAAGGATCAAACGGGCCTTCCGAACTCCAGGTATGAAGACGGCGGAAGACAGGAGATGATCCATGAGACTTCGCACCCTTGTAGCGTCCGTCCAGGTTCACGATGATCTCGCCAAGGCGGTGCTCCTGACGGCCCGGTCCATGGCGAGCTATGACGCCGCTGTTCACGTCGTAAGCGCCTGGCCGGCCATCAGTCCCGTCGCCGGTTTTGGCACGGAGCTCGGCGCCCTGGCGGGGCCGTTGACCCAGGAGACGATCGTCGCCAACCGCGAAGCTCGGGCGGCTGACGAAAAGGCGCTGAGGGCTTTCGCGGCAGGTCTGCTTCCCAATGCACGGGTGGAGATGCTGGATGGCGAGCCGGGCGAAGCCGTCTCGGACTACGCCCGCAAGGTCGGAGCCGACCTTATCATTGCGGGCTCGCACCAAAAGGGCTTCTGGGGCTCGCTGGTGGCTGGCGCAGCGTCGCGCGATCTGGTGCGCGACGCTCCTTGCGGCGTGTTCCTGGTCACCAAGCCCTTCTCCGAGAAGCTGCTGCGCGAGGAACAGTGACCGCTGCAGGACATTGAAAAAATATGTCAGGCGGTTCAATCACTTGCCTAAGGATTATGCCGCCCTGACGGGTTCGTGACGCCATTCGGCCCGGATCTTGCCTCAGATTCACGGTTGACTTGTCGGGCGGCGGCGCTTCGCCCTAATAAGCCTGTGCGCCATTGAGGGATGCTGGATGCGGGTGATAGCTGCGGTTTTGGCGGTCCTGTTGGCGTCTCCGCCAGCTGTGGCGCAGGATTTGAGCTTCGAGGCCTGGCTGAAGAGCTTCCGGTCGGAGGCGACGGCCGCTGGCATCCGCAAGGAGATTCTCGACAGCGCATTGTCCGACCTGCGGATCAACCCGCGCGTCTTTGAACTCAATGACAACCAGCCTGAATTCGCCCGCAATGTCTGGGATTATCTGGACAGCGCTCTCTCTGCGGGCCGGATCGCGAATGGCCGTGCAAAATCGCTCGAAAATAAGGAATTGCTGGACCGCATCGAGGCCGCCTATGGCGTGGATGCAGAAACCATCGCCGCCATCTGGGGACAGGAATCCTCATATGGCGCGGTCATGGGCGACTACGATGTCATAGAGGCCCTCGCAACGCTTGGCTGGAAGGGTCGGCGCACGGCCTATGGCCGCGCCCAGCTTATCGGGGCCCTGAAGATTCTGCAGAACGACTATGCGAGCCGCGCGCAAATGCGGGGATCCTGGGCCGGCGCAATGGGTCATACGCAGTTCATTCCGACAACCTATCTCGCCTTCGCGATCGATTACGATCGTGACGGTCGCCGCGACCTCTGGACCAATCTTGGGGACGTTTTCGCGTCCACCGCCAATTACCTCGCGCATTCTGGTTACAACTCTGGACACCCCTGGGGCGTCGAGGTGAGGATCCCGCAGGGGTTCGACTACACACTCGCTGATGTGGACATCAAGAAGCCGCTCGCGGAGTGGCGCTCGGCCGGCATTTCGGCCGCGAGGGGCGATCTCGCCGACATGGACCCGAACATGCGCGGCCGTGTGTTCCTGCCTGCTGGCGCGCGCGGGCCCGCCTTCATCGTGTTCCAGAATTTTGAAGCGATCCTGAAGTACAATAATTCGACCGCCTACGGACTGGCGATCGCAATGCTTGGCGACAGGATCGCCGGCCGCACCGACGCGATCCTCGCCCCGTGGCCGCGTGACGACCGCGCGCTCACCCTCGCGGAGCGCAAAGCCCTCCAGCAGGCGCTGAAAGACAAGGG
Source organism: uncultured Caulobacterales bacterium (assembly GCA_964441615.1). Taxonomy (GTDB): domain Bacteria; phylum Pseudomonadota; class Alphaproteobacteria; order Caulobacterales; family Parvularculaceae; genus Amphiplicatus. Next base: position 8,900 of record CAYTVQ010000084.1, read on the forward strand.
CTTTGATCCGGGCCCCGTCGATGGCGTCATTGGCGCCGGCACCAAGAAGGCCCTCAGGGCCTGGCAACGCAGCCAGGGTCTGCCGGCTGACGCCTATGCCTCAGCGGCGACCCTTGAAAGGCTCAACGCCGAGACCGCGGGCGGCGCCGGCGCAGATTCAGCAACGAATTGAAACGATTCGTGAAAAGGATCCCGCTGGAGCGGTCTTGCTGCACTGCACAAGAAGGCCTATCTGCGCGCCATGCTGCGCTGCACAAAGGCGGCGCGTTGAATTAGGGAGTGAAGAATGGCCGCCAAGAAAACCGTTCGCCGGACCGTAAAGCCCGCGCAGGAAGACGCCAATGTGTTTGGAGCGCAGGAGAGCTTCAGCGCCGCGGCGAACGACCAGTTCCAGTCCGTGCTTTCCGCGTTCAGCGAAAATGCCGAAACGCTCCGTGAGCGAACCGAAGACATGTTCGAAGCGCTCCGCAGCAATTTCGAGGTGTCCCAGACCCGCCTGCAGTCAGTCAGCGCCGACATGGTGGCTGCTGCGCGCGCGGAAGCCAGCGAAGCGGTGACCTTCGTCAACGACCTTGCCCGGGCGAAGACCATGGCCGATGCGCTCGAGATCCAGCGCAGCTACTGGACCAATCTTTTCGAGTCTCGCGTTGAGCGCACCCGCGAACTCGCCAAGACGTCGGTCGAAGCCGCGCGGGAATCTTTCGAGCCGCTGTCGAAGTCCCTTGCGACCTTGCCGGCCTTCACCTCGTTCGAAAAGCTCTTTCCCTTCGCTTCCAAGTAGGTAGCCTCGGCTTCCATGACGGAAGCTGGCGCGAAGAAGATCAAGCCTGCCGAATTGGACTGGGTCGCTGGCGCGCCCCGGTCCATTTCTTTTGATGACGTCTATTTTTCCGGCGATGGGCCTGCCGAATCCCGGCACGTCTTCCTTGAAGGAAACGACCTGCCGCGCCGCCTTCCCCTCGCAAGACATTTCGTGATTGGCGAGCTTGGCTTCGGGACAGGTCTCAATTTTCTCTCCGCCTGGGACTTGCAGAGAAGGCTCGCCCCGGCGACGCGCCTCGAATTCCTGTCCATCGAGAAGCATCCCCTGCGAATGGCCGACCTCCGTCGTGCGCATGGCGCCTGGCCGCAATTCTCCGCGCTGAGCGCGGCTTTGATTGAGGCGTGG
>CAYTVQ010000085.1:0-9951 GCA_964441615.1 uncultured Caulobacterales bacterium
CAAGGAGCGTGTCGAAGGCCGTCTTCGCGGGCAGTTCCTCGCTCATGGTCCTGATGTTCTTTCCCGGGTTCGATCCTAACCGCTAATGGCGGCGGGGGAAAAGGAGATCAGGGCCGGACGGCGCGCGCCATCGCTCATGTAGACCGCGAGCAACACTCAAGTGCGGCGCGACGGCCGGAATTCTCCTTATTGGATCATCGGCCCGACGCGAGTCGCGCCTTCGATCGGCCAATGGCGACCTGGACGCTTCACCTGGAACAGCCCGCCAATCGGGGAGAGCGAGCAGGTCAAAGACGCAATCCGTCCGCCCCCGGCTGATTCGTTCAAGGCATTCGGCCCTCGCCGCACTCATATCCGCTCGGCCAGGATCTCCATCAGCAAAGGCGTCGTCATGAGCGTGTTCGGATTTTTCTCTGCATCCTCCCATGCTCGGGCGACCCTGTCGGCCCATTCGCTCGTGACGACGCCGCGTTCCGCAAGGCGCCTGGCATGCGGGGGAATGAACGTCTTCGGCCATTGCCAGGTGAAGTCGCGCGGCGAGGCCGTGAAGGTGATAGGCCGCGCCTCGATCAGGCGAAGGCCAGCTTCAGGCAGGGCGGGAAGCAGCACCCTTGCGACATTGATGTCTCCTGCATTGGCCAGCCAATCCCGGATGGCCGTATCAACGAATTCTGAGAGGACCGGGTTATGCGGCGTCCACGACATGACGCCCCAATTGTAATAGTCGTGACAGATGAATCGTCCGCCCGGCCGGAGCGCGGCCGCCAGCTTTTTCAGCACGGCGATCGGATCGCTCATGAAAATGAACACCCAGCGGATGAAGATTGCGTCCACGCCCGCGACCGGGATCGGGTCCGTCCCGAGGTCCACATTGTGGAGTTCGATATTGGAGAGGCCCCGCACCCGGGCCCCGGCCTCTATGGCGCTGCGGAAATTGTCCGAGCGGTCGAGGGCGTAGACGCGGCCCTCGGGGCCGACGATTTCGGCGAGGTCAAGACTTGCGTGTCCTGGCCCCGATCCCGCATCGATCGCCCGCCAGCCCGCTGTGATCCCTGCGCGGCGCCAGGCGTCGAGGACATGGGATCGCCATACCCGGTGCTGTACGCCGAGCCGGACTGTTTCTGCATCATGCGTGCCCAGGTAGTAGCTGCGTTCTTCGGCCATTTTTCCGGCTCCTTGGGATGGACGAGGACGTCGCGCCGACTCTTGGACCAAAGGCAGTCCTTGCGAAACCCGGTTCTTGCGTCTCGCGCCCGCGACCTTCTGGCCAGCGGCGGCCTTTGCAAGGGCCTGCAACCCGGTCTAAAAGCCCGCGAAATTCTTGGCGCATCGGGGCCTGCGATTTGCGGAAACCGGGCGACTCCCGCCACCGAACGGCCTACCCGCCGGACCCATCAGGATCCATGACGATCGGAACCCTCGCCTTCCTGGTCTTCTCCGCCGCCGCCATCCTTTCGGCGCTGATGGTGGTTGCCTCGCGCAATCCCGTCCACTCGGTTCTGTTTCTCATTTCGACCTTCATTTCGGCTTCGGGGCTCTTCGTGCTCATGGGCGCCGAGTATCTCGCGATGCTCCTGATCGTCGTCTATGTCGGCGCGGTTGCAGTCCTGTTCCTATTCGTCGTGATGATGCTCGACATCGACTTTGTCGAGCTCAAGCAGGGCTTTCTGCAATATCTGCCGATCGGCGGCGCGCTGGCTGCGGTAGTGGTGGTGGAGCTCATTCTCGTCGTCGCCGCCGGGGCCGTTCCGTCCGACGAGGAGATCGCCCGCGCGCATCCCTTCATGAAAGCCGGCGAAACCGTGTCCGATCCGGCTGGGCCCAACAACGTAGAGGCGTTGGGCCTGATCCTCTACACCGATTATGTGCACCTGTTTCAGATCGCGGGGATCATTCTGCTCGTCGCGATGATCGGCGCCATCGTGCTGACGTTCCGCGCGCGCGAGGGCGTCAAGAAGCAGGATCCGGCGGCGCAGGTCGCCCGGCGACGGGCCGAGGCGGTGGCCCTGGTGAAGGTTAGATCCGGCGAGGGAATCGGGGAATGATCCAGATCGGGCTCGGAGCATATCTGACGGTCGCCGCGATCCTCTTTGCGATCGGCATGGCCGGAATCTTCCTCAATCGCAAGAACGTCATCGTCATACTGATGTCGATCGAGCTGATGCTGCTCGCAGTCAACATCAACCTCGTCGCCTTCGCGCAGTTCCTTGGCGACCTCGTCGGTCAGGTCTTTGCTTTCATGGTGCTGACTGTCGCCGCCGCCGAGGCGGCGATCGGACTCGCCATTCTCGTCGCCTATTTCCGTAATCGCGGCGAAATCGCCGTCGAAGACGCCAATTTGATGAAGAACTGACCCATGGAGCCTTTTGTCGTCCTACTGCCGCTGTTCGGCGCCATGCTTGCGATGCCGCTTGGCCGTCTCTCCGGGCCGCGCGCCGCCGAGATCGCCACGACCGCGCTCGTCGGAGTCGCGGCGCTCTACTCCTGGCATCTCTTTTTCGACGTGGCGATGGGCGAGCAGAACGCGCGCACGGTGAGGCTCTTCGCCTGGATTTCATCCGGCGATTTTGTCGCCGACTGGGCGGTCCGCCTCGACACGCTGTCGGCGGTCATGCTCATTGTCGTGAACACCGTCTCCTTTCTCGTGCACTATTACTCGATCGGCTACATGCACGAAGATGAGGGCCGGCCGCGATTTTTCGCCTATCTCTCGCTCTTCACCTTTGCGATGCTCTCGCTGGTGACGGCCGACAACTTCATGCAGCTCTTCTTCGGCTGGGAGGGCGTCGGCCTCGCCTCCTATCTCCTCATCGGTTTCTGGTTCAAGAAAAAATCGGCCAATGACGCAGCGATCAAGGCGTTTGTCGTCAACAGAGTCGGCGATTTCGGATTCGCGCTCGGCATTATGGGCGTTTTCTACGTGTTCAAGTCCGTTGAGTTCGACGCGGTGTTCTCCGTCATCAGGGCGAACGCGGAGGTCGTTCCCTGGGGCGCCGACGCTGGCGCGCCGATCCGCGAGCTCACGATTACTTTCCTGGGCCAGGAGTTTCACGCGCTGACGACGATCGCCGTGCTGCTCTTCATAGGCGCCATGGGAAAGTCCGCCCAGTTTCTGCTGCACACCTGGCTGCCTGACGCGATGGAGGGCCCGACGCCCGTTTCGGCCCTCATTCACGCTGCGACCATGGTGACCGCCGGCGTCTTCCTCGTCTGCCGCTGCTCGATCATCTTCGAGAATGCGCCTGACGCGGCGGCTCTGGTCGCGCTGACCGGCGCGATAACCGCTTTCTTCGCTGCGAGCGTCGGACTCTTGCAGGACGATATCAAGAAGGTCGTCGCCTATTCGACCTGTTCGCAGCTCGGGTTCATGTTCTTCGCCGCCGGCGTCGGAGCCTATGGCGCGGCGATGTTCCATCTCTTTACGCACGCCTTCTTCAAGGCGCTGCTCTTCCTCGGCTCCGGCGCGGTCATCCACGGCATGCATCATGAACAGGACATCAAGAAGATGGGCGGCGTGAGGGAGCTCCTTCCATTCACGCACCTGCTGATGTTTATCGGCACCATCGCCATCACTGGCGTCGGAGTTCCAGGCCTCATCCTCTTCGGGGCGCCCTTCGGGACCGCGGGATTCGTGTCCAAGGACGCGATTCTCGAAAGCGCCTTTCTGGCGGGGGAGGCAGGGCGCGCTTTTGGCGGCTTCGCCTTCGGACTCGGGGTCATCGCCGCCATATTCACGTCGTTCTATTCCTGGCGGCTCATGTATCTGACCTTTTATGGCCGCTCGCGGGCGCCGGAGCATGTGAGAAAGCACCCCCACGCCGCGCCGGACGCCATGATGATTCCGTTGGTGCCGCTCGCCATCGGCGCGTTGTTCGCGGGCATGGCGTTCTATCCGCAGTTCGTCGGCAAGAACGCCGAGCATTTCTGGAACGGCGCGATCTATCTTCCTTCAGCTGCGGCGCATGACGCGGCGGAGGGGGCGCCGGAGGCTGGTCACGATACGGAACATCCGGAAGATCGTTTCGCCGCCTCGCAACCCAGGGCGCCCGGCGCCGAGGGTCACGAAGCGGGCGCCTCCGACGGACATCACGTCCCGACCTGGGTCTTGTGGGCGCCGTTTGCGGCGATGCTGCTCGGACTTGCCGCGGCGGCCTTGCATTACGGACGCGGCGATCCGCTGAGGCCGGGCTTCCTGAGGCCGGGCGGCATCGTCTACGGGTTCCTCAAGAACAAGTGGTATTTCGACGAGGTCTACGACTTCCTGTTCGTCCGGCCCGCCCTGGCTGTGGGGCGCTTCCTCTGGAAGGAAGGCGATGGACGCACGATCGACGGCGTCGGTCCGGATGGGATCGCGGCCGCCGTGGCGCAGGGCGCCAGGCGTATTGTCCGTGTGCAAACTGGCTACATGTATCATTACGCCTTCGCGATGCTGATCGGCATCGCGCTGTTCGTGACCTTCATTCTGTTGCGCGTGGGGGGCGGCGAATGACCGAGACGCTCGCCTCACAGCCCTGGCTTTCGCTCATCACCTTCCTGCCCCTTCTGGGCGCGCTCCTCATTCCGGCGAGCCGGATCGGCCGCCCAGTTGATGCGGACGGCCAGATGTCGGCGAAGGACCAGGACCTCGCCGACAAGGTTGCGAGGAACATCGCGCTCCTCTTTACGCTGATGAATTTCGTCCTCTCGGTCGTCGTCTACATTGTCTATTACGACCCGGCGCTTCCCGGCTATCAGCTGGTGGAGAAGGTCGAATGGCTGGGCGACGGCGTCAGTTACAAAATGGGCGTCGATGGGATTTCGATCCTGTTCATCCTGCTGACCGCCTTCATCATGCCGATCTGCATCCTTGCTTCCTGGAAGTCGATCAGGCACCGGGTCGGCGACTACATGATGGCCTTCCTCGTCATGGAGACGCTGATGATCGGCGTCTTTGCGGCGCTCGACCTCTTCCTTTTCTATTTCTTCTTCGAGGGGAGCCTTATCCCGATGTTTCTCATCATCGGGGTATGGGGCTCAAAAGGTACGAAGGAATTCGCCGGCGTTTTGATGCCGAGCCGCGTCTATGCGGCGCTCAAATTCTTCCTGTTCACGCTTCTCGGCTCGGTACTGCTGCTCGTCGCCATGGCCTACATGTACTTCAAGGCGGGCACGACCGACATACCCGCGCTTCAGCAGTTCAAGTTTGATGCGGAAGTCCAGACCTGGCTGTGGCTCGCCTTCTTCGCTTCGTTCGCAGTCAAGGTGCCGATGTGGCCAGTCCACACCTGGCTGCCTGACGCGCACGTTCAGGCGCCGACCGCTGGCTCCGTCATTCTCGCCGCCATCCTCCTAAAGATGGGCGGCTATGGCTTCCTGCGGTTTTCTCTCCCGATATTCCCGATCGCCAGCGAAGCGTTTGCGCCGCTGATCTTCGCGCTCTCGATCGTCGCCATAATCTACACGTCTCTCGTGGCGCTGGCGCAGGAGGACATGAAGAAACTGATCGCCTATTCGTCCGTCGCGCATATGGGCTTCGTGACCATGGGAACCTTCTCAGGCACGGAGCAGGGCGTCGAGGGCGCGCTCTTCCAGATGCTCTCCCACGGGTTCATCTCGGGCGCGCTCTTCCTGTGCGTAGGCGTTCTCTATGACCGCATGCACACGCGCGAGATCGCCGCCTATGGCGGGCTGGTTCATCGAATGCCCTTTTACGCCTTCGTTTTCCTCTTCTTCACGCTCGGCAATGCGGGGCTTCCCGGGATCTCCGGCTTCGTCGGCGAATTCCTGACCATGACCGGCGCCTTCGCGTACAACAGCTGGATCGCCTTCTTCGCGGCGACCGGGGTCATTCTTTCGGCGGCCTATGCGCTCCGGCTCTATCGTCAGGTCATGTACGGAGAACTCACGAAGACGGCGCTTGCGACCATCACGGATATGGATCGGCGCGAACTCCTGATGTTGGGCGCGCTCATGGCGTTCGCCCTCTATCTCGGACTGTACCCGTCTCCAGCGCTGAACGTGTTTTCGCCGTCGGTGGATGCGCTGGTCGTAAACTACAACGCTGCGATCGCCGCGGCCGGGGGGCGGTGATGGGCGTCTGGGAAAGCCTCTCCTATCTGGGTCCCGAACTGTTGCTGGTTGTCGGCGGCATGACGCTCTTGATGCTGGGCGTTTGGCGGGGCGACAGCGCGTCGCGCCAGATCTCGATCGCAGCCGTGATCCTGCTCGCGCTCGCGCTGATGGCGGCCGCGCTTTCGCCGGCAGGGCAGGGCGTTGGTCTCTTCGCTGACTCGCTTCGCATCGACGCGTTCTCGACCTTTGCGAAGATCATCATCTTCGCGGCGGCGGCCTTCGCGATCTTGATGTCGGACCGATACCTCGCGGGCGAGAAGCTCGGCCGGTTCGAATATCCGGTGCTGATCCTCTTTGCGGCTTTCGGCATGTCGCTCATGGTGTCGGCGAGCGATCTCATTACCCTCTATATGGGTCTCGAAGCGCAGAGTCTTGCGCTCTATATCCTCGCAACCTTCAATCGCGACAGCCGCCGCTCGACCGAGGCGGGTCTCAAATACTTCGTGCTCGGCGCCCTTTCGTCGTGCCTGCTGCTTTATGGCGCATCGCTGATCTACGGTTTTTCCGGCTCGACGCAGTTCGATGCAATCGCCGCCGCCGCGGCGTCGGGCGCAGGCAAGACCGGGCTGGTGATCGGTCTGGTCTTCATGATCGCCGGCCTCGCCTTCAAAGTTTCAGCGGCGCCGTTCCACATGTGGACTCCGGACGTATATGAAGGCGCCCCCACGCCGGTGACGGCGTTCTTCGCCGCGGCGCCGAAGCTGGCCGCCATGGCGATGTTCGCGCGCACGCTAGTGGAGCCGTTTCATCATATTGCTGAGGATTGGCGCCCGGTGATCGCGATCATTGCGGTCGCCTCCATGCTGGTCGGCTCGTTCTCGGCGATTCAGCAGACCAACATCAAGCGGCTGATGGCCTATTCCTCCATCGGGCATATGGGCTACGCGCTGATCGGGCTCGCCGCCGGCACGCGCGAAGGCGTCACCGCGGTGCTGATCTACATGGCTGTCTACATCGCCATGACTATCGGCGCCTTCGCCTGCATCCTCCTGATGCGAAGGCGCGGCGGCCTGACCGAGAACATCTCCGACCTCGCAGGGCTTTCAAGAACCAATGCGCCGCTCGCGCTGATTCTGACCGCCCTGTTTTTCTCTCTGGCGGGCATTCCGCCGCTCGCCGGCTTCTTTGGGAAGTGGTTCGTCTTCTTCGCAGCGGTGAACGCTGACCTGGTCTGGCTCGCTGTCGCTGGCGCCGTGATCAGCGTCGTCGCAGCCTATTACTACATCCGCATCGTCTGGATCATGTGGTTTGACGAGCCGGCGCCCGTATTCGAACGCGACATCGGCGGCGTCCTCGGACTTACGGCCGCGCTCTCCGCCCTCTTGATGTTCCCGATCATCCCGGTGCTGATCGGCAGGCTTCAGCAAGCCGCGAGCATAGCCGCCGCCGCGTTGTTCTAGCCTCATGACGACCCGGCTCCAATCCGGCGCGTCGCTTGTTCTGTTCGAGAAGCTCGATTCAACCTCCAGCGAGGCGCGGCGGCGCGCGGCAACCGGCGTGCGGGGGCCCTTGTGGATCGTCGCGCTCGAGCAGACATCCGGCTACGGACGGCGGGGGACTGAATGGCAGAGCGGCGCGGGCGACGTCGCGGCGACGTTCCTGTTCGAGCAGCCTGCAGCGGGCGGCCCCGTCGCCCAGCTTTCTTTCGTCGCCGCGCTGGCCGCGGCCGAAACGCTGTCGGGCCTCGCGCCTCTCGCCGACATTACGGTGAAATGGCCAAACGACGTGCTTGCGAATGGCGGCAAGATCGCCGGGATCCTGCTCGAGCTGCTTGAGGGCGCGCCCAGATCGATCCCGCTCCTCGCCCTTGGAATTGGGATCAATATCGTCACGAAACCGGACAATGTTCAGTATGGAACAACGCGACTCCTCGACTTCATGGCCGAAGCCCCCCCCGTGCCGGAAACGGTCGGACGACTCGATTCGGCATTCGACGCGCATCGTCGCCAGTGGATGCGGGAGGGCTTTGGCCCGGTTCGGGAGGCCTTTCTGGCCCGAGCCGCCCAGATGGGATCGACCATCCGCGTTCAGCTGCCAAACGAAACCGTGGAAGGCGTCTTCTTGGACCTCGATCCGTCAGGCGCGCTTGTATTAGACTGCGGCGGCGAACTCCGGCGGATTTCGGCCGGCGCCATATTGAGGGCCTGAATCCATGCTGTTGGCGATTGACGTCGGCAACACCAACTCGGTCTTCGCCCTCTATGAAGGCGCGGCGGCGATCCGTCAGTGGCGGCTGTCAACGTCCTCGACACGTACGGCTGACGAATACGCTGTCTGGCTCTCGCAGTTGATGGCGATGGCTGGCGGCAAGCTGACTGATATCTCAGACTGCATCATCGCCACGGTCGTTCCGCAGTCTCTGTTCAATGTGCGCAATCTGTCGCGCCGCTACTTCAATTGCGAACCCATCGTGGTGGCCCACAACAATATCCCGGGCGTCGCCGTCCGCATCCCAAAGCCTTCCGAAGTCGGCGCTGACCGGCTCGTGAACGCGGTTGGCGCCTTCACCGCTTATGGCGGGCCCGCCGTCGTGGTCGATTCCGGCACGGCGACCAATTTTGACGTTGTCGGCCCCGACGGCGCCTTCGAGGGCGGCATTATCGCGCCCGGCATGAATCTCTCGATGCAGGCGCTGCACCAGGCGGCCGCACAGCTCCCCCGCGTCGCCATCGAGCGGCCGGCCAAGGTCATCGGCGTCGATACTGTCGGCGCCATGCAGTCAGGGGTCTTCTGGGGCTATGTGAGCCTGATCGAGGGGCTCGTCGCGCGCATTCGAGAGGAGTATCCCGCGCCCATAAAAGTCATCGGCACCGGAGGAATCGCTTCGCTTTTCCATGGAGCGACAACTTCCATCGACATCTTCGATGCGGACTTGACAGTACGCGGACTGTTCGAGATTCACCGGCGCGTCCGCGAAGGAACCCGAGGTTAATGGCCGCTGACGAGCTTGTATTCCTGCCGCTCGGCGGGTCCGGCGAAATCGGCATGAACATGAACCTTTACGGGTTCGGCCCGCCGCACAATCGCAAATGGATCATGATTGACTGCGGGGTCCTCTTCGGCGACGCCTCGACCCCCGGCATCGATCTCATATGTCCGGACCCCGCCTATATTCTCGATCAGAAGAAGAGCCTTCTGGCGCTTGTGCTGACCCACGGCCACGAGGACCATCTCGGCGCGGTGGCGCTGATCGCCCCAAGGCTCGGCTGTCCCGTCTATGCGACGCCCTTCACCGCGGCCCTGGTCCGAACCAAGCTGGAGGAGTTCGACGCGGAGGTTGACCTGCGCGTGCTCGACATGGAGTCACGATTTTCTGTCGGGCCATTCGACCTTGAGCTCGTGACGCTTACGCACTCGATTCCGGAGCCGAACGGGGTGGTGATCCGGACGAGACTCGGAACGCTCCTCCACACCGGCGACTGGAAGATCGATACGGCCCCGACTCTCGGTCCGCTAACGGATCATTCGACGCTGACCAGGATCGGCGACGCCGGCGTCCTCGCCATGATCTGCGACTCGACCAATGTGTTCTCGCGCGGAGAGTCCGGAACTGAAGGCAGTGTCCGCGAGTCGCTGACCAGGCTCATCGCAGCGCAGCCGGGGCGCGTCGCCGTGACGACTTTCGCTTCCAATGTCGGGCGCGTCGTCTCGATCTGCGAGGCGGCGAGGGCCGCTGACCGCTCGGTCTGCCTTCTCGGGCGCTCCATGCACCGCGTCGTCAGCGCCGCTCGTGAAGTCGGCATCCTCCCCACGGGCCTCAATTTTGTCGAGCCTGAAGAGGCCGGATATCTGCCGCGCGAGAAGGCGGTGGAAATCCGCAACTGGAAGGAAGACCTGACC
>CAYTVQ010000086.1:0-9711 GCA_964441615.1 uncultured Caulobacterales bacterium
CTCGAGAATCTCGTCGAGAGACTCCTCCGCCGCCGCCCGGCCGATGTCGGGGAGCGAGCCGGCGCCGAGCCCCTGGGTCGTCCGCACGCCGAGCTGGATGCGCTTTTGCGCCTTGTTGAGGCCGAGCGCCTGCGCGTCGGTATTGGCGACCACGAAATCGACGCCCTCGAGCGAGGAGTCGATCATGTTATTGACGGCATTGCCCCCGGCGCCGCCGACGCCGATGACCGAAATGCGCGGCTTCAGTTCGGTAAGTTCAGGCACACTGAGATTTAACGGCATCGAACGCTCCGGTTTCGCCCCTCAAGGATGATGAAAAGAGGCTTAATGATTCGGTGACGCCGGTTACCAAATCGTTAACGCCGGCGGCGCTGACCGTCCGCGTCGGCAAATTTTCGGCGGGTGGGTTTTCATCCGCCGAGTCGGCGCGGCCGCAAACTGTTGCGCCTTCAGATCGCGCGCACCATGAAGCGGCTGAAGGGATCGTCGCGATACTCTGCGAACGGGCCGCAATAGGAGAAGCCCTCGCTCTCATAGAGCTTCAGCGCCGGGATGAATGCGGGAGAGGAGCCGGTTTCGAGATAGAGCGCTTCGAGACGGAGCGCGCGCGCCTCGTCGATGATCCGCTTCAGGATCGCCCGGCCGACCCCCTTCCCGAGGAAGGCGTCGGCGACGCGCATCGACTTGATCTCCCCGGATCGGACGTCAAGCGGCTTCAAAGCCCCCATGCCGGCGATCTCGCCATCACGCCAGGCTGTCCAGAACATGACGCCGCCCTCCTTCAGGCGTTCGACACCCAGCGCATGTACGCTGCAGGCCGGCGAGTAGCGGTGCATGTCGGCGAGGTGGCGTTCGATCAGGCGGCGGGCCTCGGGCGAAGCCGGGTCGTCGCGGCGGATATCGAGTTCGGGGCCCATGGCGCTCGCTTCGTGCCGGTCAACAAACAAAACGCGCCGGGCGAGCCCGGCGCGTTCGAAACCTCAAGTGATCCTTGAAGGCTTAGGCCAGCTTCAGGCCCGTCGCCGAAGTGCGGCCGCGCTCTTCCTTCAGTTCGAAGGTCACTTGCTGACCGTCGGCGAGCGTGCGCAGGCCGGCCGCTTCGAGCGCCGTAGCGTGGACGAAGACGTCCTTGCCGCCGGACTCAGGCTGGATGAAGCCGTAGCCCTTTTGCGAATTGTACCACTTGACAGTTCCTTTAGCCATCTTGGTCTCCTTCAGACATGGCGTGGGCGGATCATCGGATCGCGACGATCCTGGTAGGCAGTGTCAACCGATGTCTTGGAGAGTTCATTCAGCTTCGGAAAAGCCTAAAGGACGGCTCGCAGTCATTGGTCTTGGACCGATATCTGGCCTCCCTGCGACAAAATTGCAAGACCTTTTCCCGGCCAGGCGCCGCGGGCGGGGCTGAACTTCTTGCCGCTCTTTAATGACAAATTTCCCTCAAATCATGGAAACCGGGCGTCTCGCCAAAGGAACTCTTATGAACAATATCACATTCGCCGCCGCCGCTCTCGCGCTCCTCGCCGCGCCCGCGTCCGCTCAGGAAAGCCCCAAGGCGCTGCAGGACGCTTTCACCGCCGCGATACTCGCCGAGGACGCCGACGCCCTTGCTGCTCTTTATACGGAAGACGCCGACAGCTACGACCCGAGCGGAAGCGTGCAGAAAGGCCGCGCGGAGATCGCCGCGTCATGGCGCGCCTTCTTTGACGCCTTCGACGGTTTCGAGGCCGCACTCGACCAGAAGGGCGAGAAAGCCATGAAAGGCGCGCACGCGGCCTGGGGCCTCTGGACCATGTCGGCGACGCCGAAAGACGGCGGCGACAGAGTCGTCATGAAGGGCCGTTTCCTCGACGTCTCGGTCAAGACCAAGGAAGGCTGGAAATACATCGTCGATCACGCCTCCATGCTGGCGCCGCCGGCGGCGGAGCCGACGACCGCACAATAGCCGTCGCGGGCGTGGCGGATCGCCGCAAGCGCCCCTTGTTGTCCGCACGCTGACCAAAATCCGCCGGCCCGCCATGCTGCGCCGGCGAATTCTGTTCGCGCGCGCAGCAAAACCGCAATCGACGACCGCACCGGCGCGGCGCTAGATTCCGCATTATCAATACCGGACGGGCCGGCCATGCGCCGGCGCGCCACAAAGCCAGTGAGGTGCGAACCATGGACTTGACCAGTCTTCTTCTGAACGGGGCGGGCGGCGCGATCATTGGGCCGCTTCTGTCGCAGTTTCTCGGCGGCAAGAACCAGAGCCTCCTTGTACGGATCATTTCCGGCATCGTCGGCGGCGTCGGCGCCGGCTATGGCGCCGATGCGGCCGGGATCAACCTCGGACCCGGGACCATGCAGATCGTCCAGAGCCTCCTTGAGGGCGGAGTCGGCGGCGGCGTGCTGGCGACGCTCGCCGGCCTGATGGGCGGCCGAAAAGCCTGACCATCGGGAAAACCTGGCGGCGCGGCCCGTTGGGCGGCGCCGCTCAGCTTTCGTTGAACAGGTCTCCGCGGGGGAACGCCTTTGGCGGCAGGCCGGATGAATAGACCGTGCCGGCGGCCGGCGGGTCAACTGGCTCGATCGGGCTGGAAGGGGGCCGCGGCTTTTCGGACGAATTCGGTTGGTCGATCCTTTGCGGCTTGCGTCTGGGGACCTTCATGACTCACGCGCCTCGTGGCGAGGCCGTTCGGGCCTCATGAATTTGTCCCCTGCGCAGCGACAGCAATCGTCTCCTCGCCAAAAACCACGCTCGCAGCAACCCCCGCGGGCCTTAATTCCTGGAAACCGGCAGGCGCCTTGCCGATCCCCCCGCCTTCCTCTATAGAGCCGCGCTTCAAATCACGGATTTCGGCAAGGCATGGCCCGCGGGGGCCGTTCGCTCCCGGCCGCGAGGCTCATGGATCAAAGGCGCTTCCTATGGCACAGACCGACGTTTTCTATTGCGAAGTCCGCGAAAAGACGGGCACAGGCGGCGCGCGCGCGGCGCGGCGCGAGGGCTGGGTGCCGGGCGTCCTCTATGGCGGCGACAAGGGGCCCGTCTCGATCCGCCTGCGCTACACCGAAGTGAACAAGGCCTATCTCGCCGGGCGCATGCGCGCCCATCTCGCCAAGATCGAAGTCCCCGGACAGGATTATCTCCAGCCTGTCATCGCCCGTCAGGTGCAGACCGACCCGGTCCGTGATTTCCCGATCCATGTCGATCTCATGCGCGTCGATGAGAAGACCCGCATCGACGTCGATATCCCGGTGAAGTTCATTAACGAGGGCCAGTCCCCGGGCCTCAAGCGCGGCGGCGTTCTCAACGTCGTGCGCCATACCGTGCGCGTCTACGCGCCCGCAACCGCCATTCCGGAATTCTTCACAGCAGACGTCGGCAGCCTTGATATCGGCGACTCGATCAAGATTTCGGCGATCGCGCTGCCCGAGGGCGTGACCCCGACGATCACCGATCGCGACTTCACGATCGCGACCATCGCCGCGCCGTCGGCGCTGAAGTCGGAGGAAGAAGAGAAGGCCGAGGCGGAAGCCGCGGCCGGAGCCGCTCCTGCCGAAGCCGCCGCTGCTCCAGCGGCTGGCGCCGCCGCTCCCGCCAAGGGCGCTGCCGCGACACCCGCCAAGGGCGACGACAAGAAGAAGGGCTAGGCGCGCCCCTTCCCCCAGCGCGCGCGAGGAATTGAGACCGCGCGGTGTCCGCTGCCCTGCTTCTGGTCGGCCTTGGCAATCCTGGCGAGAAATACGCCCGGCACCGGCACAATGTCGGCTTCATGGCGGTGGACGCCATCGCGGCCGGGCACGGCTTCGGGCCCGCGAAAGCGAAGTTCCGCGGCGAGACGCGCGAAGGCGCGCTGGGACCCGCCGGCATCAAGGCTCTTGCTCTGAAGCCCCTCACCTACATGAACGACTCGGGCGAATCCGTCGGCGCCGCCATGCGCTATCTCAAGCTCTCCCCGGCGGACGTCGTCGTCTTTCATGACGAACTCGATCTCGCGCCCGGAAAGGTGAAAGCCAAGCTCGGCGGCGGCGTGGCCGGCCATAACGGCCTGCGCTCGATCGCAGCGCATATCGGCCCCGATTTCCGCCGTGTGCGGATTGGCATCGGCCATCCCGGCGACAAGGACCGCGTCTACAGCTATGTGCTCGGCGACTTCTCGAAGGCCGATCGCGCCTGGCTCGAGCCGCTTCTCGATGCGATAGCGCAGGTCGCGCCGGCGCTCATCGAGGGCGACGCAAGATTCACGACCGCGCTCGCCCTGAAGCTTTCGCCGCCGCGGCCGAAGAAAGAACCGCCGACGAAACAGGAGCCGGCGCCATGACTGAAGCCGACATCACGGAACAGATGGTCATGATGATGGACCTGACGCTGGTCGGCGTGTCGGTCTTCTTCTCGATCGTGTCCGCCTACATCCTCGCGATTTATTATTTCCTGCGGCGCGCGCCTGTTGGGCTCAGGGTGACAGCTTTCGGATTCTTTTCGTTCACATTCGCCTTCCTCGCGATCTTCGCCGCCAACTGCTTCAGCCATGCCGCCTCGCTGCAGGCGGCGCTCACCGCGCTTGGCGAAAAAACCCCTCTCTCGCCGGTCGGCCTCGCCGCGACAAGAGACACTCTTGTCGATCGCGACACCCTCGATCAGGCGATCCGCTTGATGACCTGGGCGGGCATGGGAACGGTCTACGCGGCACTCGCCTATTTTACTTTCCTGCATGCGTGGCGCGACGACAGACGCGCGAAATCTTGAGGATCTGGCATGGGTTTCAAATGCGGAATCGTCGGCCTGCCGAATGTCGGCAAGTCTACGCTCTTCAACGCGCTGACGCGCACCGCCGCGGCGCAGGCGGCGAACTATCCCTTCTGCACGATCGAGCCCAATGTCGGCGAGGTCGCGGTGCCCGAACCGCGCCTCATCAAGCTGGCGCAGATCGCGAAGTCGAAGGAGATCACGCCGGCCCGCATGCAGTTCGTCGACATCGCGGGCCTCGTGAAGGGGGCGTCGAAAGGCGAAGGGCTCGGCAACCAGTTTCTCGCCAACATCCGCGAAGTCGACGCCGTCGTCTATGTGCTGCGCTGCTTTGACGACCCGGATGTCACCCATGTCGCGAACCGGATCGACCCCATTGCGGATTTCGAGACAGTCGAAACCGAGCTGATGCTCGCCGATCTCGAGAGCCTCGAAAAGCGCCGGCCCAATCTCGAGAAAAAGGCCAAGGGCGGCGACAAGGAGGCGAAAGCCGCGCTCGGCCTCGTCGACAAGGCGCTTGATGCGCTGAAGGAAGGCAAGCCCGCGCGGACGGTTGATGTCGCCGACGAGGATCGCAGGGCCTTCGACGCGCTTCAGCTGCTGACCGGCAAACCGGTGCTCTTCGTCGCCAATGTGGACGAATCCTCGGCCGCGTCCGGCAACGCCTACTCAAAGCGCGTCGAGGACGAGGCGAAGAAGCACGGCGCGGCGTCGGTCGTCATTTCGGCGAAAATCGAAGCGGAGATCGCCCAGCTTTCCGAGCACGAGCAGAAGGAATATTTGGCCGCGCTCGGCCTCGAGGAGCCCGGCCTCAATCGCCTCATCCATGTCGGCTTCTCGCTCCTCGGCCTCCAGACCTATTTCACCGCCGGACCCAAGGAAGCGCGCGCCTGGACCATTCACAAGGGCTGGACGGCGCCGCAGGCGGCCGGCGTCATCCATACTGATTTCGAGCGCGGCTTCATCCGTGCAGAGACGATTTCCTATGAAGACTATGTCGCGCTTGGGGGCGAACAGGGCGCGAAGGACGCGGGCAGGATGCGCCTCGAAGGCAAGGACTATATCGTCAAGGACGGCGACGTGATGCTGTTCCGCTTCAACGCGTGAGGCGCCCTACTCTTCCCGGAACGATCGCCACAGGGACTGGTTGAGCGGCTCGAGCAGGAACTGAAGCGCCGTGCGCTTGCGGGTCTTGATGATCGCCTCGGCGGGAAGGCCGGCGCGCACCGGACTGCCGCCGGCTTTCGCCGCCTTGTCGAGTTCGTCCGCTGAAACGCGCACCTGCGCGACGAAGTAGCCCTTGCCCGAGCGCTCATCGGTAAGCCGGTCGGCCGAAACGCGAATGACCGATCCGAGCAGCGGCGCCACCGCGCGCCCCTTGAAGGCGGTGATGCGGACTTCGGCAGGCTGGCCGATTTCAAGATTGTCGGCGTCTTCGGGACGCACCTGCGCTTCGACCACAAGTTCGCGTCCCTCAGGCACGATCTCCATGACGCGCTCGCCCGGCCGCACCACCGCCCCTTCGGTGAAAACCTTGAGGCCCACGACGGCGCCGTCGCCCGGGGCGCGGATGAGCGTGTTGTCCATCTGGGCGCGGGCTGCGGTGAACTGCGGCTCGATTTCAGCGAGCCGCGCATCGATCGCGCGCATGCGCTCGGCGCGCGCCTGCTGCGTCGCGGCGATTTCAGAGCGCAATTCAGCGTGGCGCGCCTGAAGTTCGGCGATGCGTCGCTCAAGCTCGCGCACGCGCATTTTCGGCGCGAAGTCGCTCGCTTCGAGCTTCCTGAAGGCCTGCAGATCCTGACGCACAAGGCTTTCCTGCCGCGTCACCGCCTCCATTTCGTCGCGATAGCCGATGATCCGCGCCTCGTATTCGCTCCAGGCGCCCTTGGCGTCGAGCATCGCGGCCTCGCGCTTGTGGCGCTCGAACGCCTCCTCCGCGACGGCGCGGTCCTTCTCCGGCCAGGCCGCCCATTCGGCCGGCATGACAAGTTGGTCCGCGCCCTCCGCTTCGGCGGCGAGCCGCGCGCGCTGCATCCTCAGATCGACGATCTGCGAAAGAAGCGCGCGCTCGCGCGCAACGACCTCCGGCGAAGTGATCTCGATCAGGATGTCTCCGCGCTTCACCATCTGCCCTTCCTTGACGGCAAGGCGCCCGACGATGCCGCCGTCACGATGCTCGACCGCCTGACGGTTTCCGGCGACGACCACGACGCCCGGCGCGACCACTGCGGCGTCGAGCGGCACGATCGCGGCCCAGCCGAGAAACAACCCGAAGAATGCGAGCAGCACGAAGCCGCCGAGCCGGATTTCGGCCGACCCGCGATCGCTGACGCCTTGCGGCGCGGAAGGGGCTTCCTGCACGGTCATGGCGGCGCTTGCCTCCGAACCGGCACGATGGGCGTCGCGCCCTTGGCGGCGGCGGCGAGCTGCGCTGTCACCTGATCGCGCGGCCCCGTCAGTTCGATCCGGCCCTCGCGCAGCACCATCAGACGGTCGGCGATCGACACGATGCCGGAGCGATGCGCAACGATCAGCACGGCCGCGCCTCGGGCCCTGGCTTGCATGAGCGCGGCGGCGAGCGCGGCTTCGCCCTCCTGGTCGAGATGCGAATTCGGTTCGTCGAGAACGATAAGCGCGGGCGAACCGTAAAGCGCGCGCGCCAGCGCCACACGCTGCGACTGCCCCGCGGAGAGGCCGACGCCGCCAAGTCCGAGCGCAGCCTCATAGCCCCCCGGCAAGCGCAGGATCATTTCATGCGCGCCGGCGGCCCTGGCCGCCTCAACGACGGCGGCGTCGCTTTCAGCTTTCGGCTGCAGGCGCCGGATGTTCTCGGCGATCGTCCCGGAGACGAGAGCGATCTCCTGCGGCAGATAGCCGACATGGCGTCCGAGCGCGTCGCTGTCCCAGTCGGTCAGATTGGCGCCGTCGATGCGCACGGCGCCGGAGTCCGGCGCAGCGGCGCCGGCCGCAAGGCGCGCCAGCGTCGATTTCCCGGCGCCGCTCGGACCGACGATGCAGAGAATTTCGCCGGGCGCGAGACCGAAGGAGATCTGCTGCAGGACCGGTCGCTGACCGGCGAGGGCGACCACCTTGTCGAAGGTCAGCCGGCCGGCGGGGCGCGGAAGCTCCGTCCGCGACTTGTCGGCCGGGACCGACGTCAGCAAAGCGCTCAGGGCGCGCCAGGCGCCGCGCGCCTCGCCGAACTGGCGCCAGGCGGCGACGATCTGTTCGAGCGGCGCCAGCGCGCGCGACGCAAGGATCGAGCCCGCAATCAGCGCGCCCGGCGATATCTGCCGATCGACCGCGAGCCAGGCGCCGACTCCCAGCACCAGGGACTGCAAAAGCAATCTGGAGAATTTTGTCAGGCTTCCGTAGGCGGAGGTCACGAAAGCGGCATTGGCCTGCCGCGTGTTGAGGGCGGCGCGGCGCGCAAGCTGCCGGTCGATCAGCGCGCTGCGCATGCCGAGCGCACGCATGACGCCGCCGACCTGCGCCTCCATCTCGGTCGCCGCGTAGACCTGCGGCGCAAGGTCGGCGACGGCCTGAACATGCACTCGCAGCGCATGATCGTTCCTCAAGGCCAGCGCGACAAGGATGACGCCGCCCGCGAGCACGCAGGCGCCGATCAGCGGATGCAGCATGAAGCAGACGATGACATAGACGGGCGCCCAGGGCGCGTCGAGCGCAGCCGTGGCCGCGGGGCCGGTGAGGGTCTGGCGAAGGCTGTCGAAGGACCGGAGCGCCTGCCGTCCCTGCGGCGAGTTTGCAATCTCCGGCCTTGCGGATATCGCGCCGAGCACGCGCCGCCCCAGAATGCGCTCCAGGCGCAGGCTCATGCGATTGAGGAGCCGGGCGCGCAAGGCGTCGAGCGCGGCGAGCGCTGCAAGCGCAAAGAGCAGAATGAGACTGCACCAGGCCAGCGTGACGAGTCCGCCGGTCTGCAGGACCCGGTCATAGATCTGCAGCATGTAGAGCGACGGCGCGAGATAGAGGAGATTGACGGCGGCGCTGAACAGCGCCGCCCAGCCGAGAAGATCGCGGCCAGCGCGGACCGCGCCTCTCAGTTCGCTGTCGTCACCTGGTCTTTGGCTTTGCCTTTGCGCCATGCAAACCCTTAGGCCTACCGCCAGCCAATGGCAAAAATAGCTTAATGAACAGCGGCGAAGCCGTCACCCGCCGCGAATTTCAGACAGCGAGGGAGGGCGCCGGGCAGCATTCCAGCCGCAGTCAGGCCTCGCCGCGGGCGATCTGAATAAGATACTCGCCATATCCCGTCTTGGCGAGCGGTTTGGCGAGGCCTTCAAGAGCCTTCGCGTCGATATAGCCGAGGCGGAAGGCGATCTCTTCAATGCAGGCGATCTTCAGCCCCTGGCGGGCCTCGATCGTCTGGACGAAATGCCCCGCGTCCAGCAGCGACTGGTGCGTGCCCGTATCGAGCCAGGCGAAGCCGCGTCCAAGGAGATGCGCGCGCAGCTCCCCGTCATGCAGATACATTTCATTGAGCGTCGTGATCTCAAGTTCTCCGCGGGCGGACGGCCGCACCTTCCTTGCGCGCGCGCATACGGTCTCGTCGTAGAAATAGAGCCCGGTCGCCGCAAAGCGGGATTTGGGCCTCGACGGCTTCTCCTCAATCGACAGGACCCTTCCATCCCTGCCGAATTCGATGACGCCATAGCGTTCGGGGTCTGCGACCTGATAGCCGAAGATCTCCGCGCCCCTCTTCAGCGACGCCGCGGCCGCCAGCATTTCGGGCAGGCTGTGTCCGTAGAATATGTTGTCGCCGAGCACGAGGGCGGACTTGTCGCCGGCGATAAAGTCCTCGCCGATGATGAAAGCCTGCGCGAGCCCTTCAGGCTTCGGCTGCACGGCGTAGCTGAAGCGCATGCCGATGGCCGCGCCGTCGCCAAGAAGGCGTTTGAAGGACGGCTGATCCTCCGGCGTCGTGATAATGAGGATGTCGCGTATCCGCGCGAGCATCAGCA
>CAYTVQ010000087.1:0-9691 GCA_964441615.1 uncultured Caulobacterales bacterium
CGACCTGCCGCCGGCGGAGCTGAAGGACATTCCGACGGTTTGCGCCTCTTTGCGCGATGCGCTGACCACTCTCGATCGCGATCGCGCCTTCCTGAAGAAAGGCGGCGTCTTCAACGACGACCAGATCGATAGCTACATCGAACTCAAGATGGCCGAGGTGAAGCGCTTCGAGATCACGCCGCATCCGGTCGAATTCGCAATGTACTATTCGAACTGAGGATCTCTCCCCAGAAGGTTAGGCACAAGCTTAATCACTCTGTGTATGGAAAGGCCGGGAGCGATCCCGGCCCTTCCGCTTTTCGCTTCAGATCGGGGCGGTCGCCGCGTCGAGCCAGGCGGCGACGTTTTTCGGCACGAGGGGTCCGATCGTCGCGCGAACGCGGGCGTGATAGGCGTTGAGCCATTGGCGTTCGTTGTCGGTCAGCAGCGCGCGATCGATGCAGGCAAGATCAATCGGCGCCAATGTGATCGTCTCGAACGCCATAATCGGCCGCTCGCCGCCGGGCACGGGCTGCGGCTCGGTCACGACAATGAGGTTCTCGATGCGGATGCCGAATTCCCCGGTCTTGTAGAAGCCAGGTTCGTTCGAGAGGATCATGCCGGGTTTAAGGGCCTGCGCGTTGGGGGCCTTGGCGATGCGCTGCGGGCCCTCATGCACGCCGAGGAAACTGCCGACGCCGTGGCCGGTTCCATGGTCATAGTCGAGACCCGCGTCCCACAGCGGCTTGCGCGCGATCATGTCGATCTGGTGGCCGGTCGTGCCGGCGGGAAATCGCATTGTGGCGAGCGCGATATGGCCTTTGAGCACGCGCGTGAAGCGGTCCTTCATCTCGGCCGTCGGCTTGCCGATGGCGACCGTGCGCGTGATGTCGGTAGTCCCATCCGTATACTGAGCGCCTGAGTCGACAAGATACAGAGAGCCGACCTTGAGTTTCTGGTTGGTCGCCGTAGAGACCTTGTAGTGCACGACCGCGCCATTCGACGCCGCCCCCGAGATCGTGTCGAAGGACAGGTCGACGAGGCGGCCGGTCTCGGCGCGAAAGGCCTCAAGCTTTGTCGCCGCGGTGATCTCATCAACGTCGCCGCCCTGGGCCTCGGTCGCAAGCCAGTGCAGGAATCGCGTCACGGCGGCCCCGTCGCGGATATGGGCGGCGCGCGTTCCGTCAAGCTCCGTCCGGTTCTTCGTCGCGCGGGGGAGGGCGCAGGGGTCGGTCTGATCGACGACGCGGGCGCCGGCCTCCTTCAGCGCCATGGCGTATTTCACTGGCGCCAGCGCCGGATCGAGCGCGACGTTTTTTTTCTCCTGGCCGAAACGCGCAAGTGCTTCGGCTATGTCGCTCTCGGCGCGGATGTCGACATCGCCGAGATGCGCGGAGAGCGCGTTATCGACTTTCTCCGGCGCCACAAACAGTGTCGCGCGCCCGTCCGCCGTCACTATGGCGCGGCTCAAGGGAAGAGGCGAACGCGAAACGTCGCCGCCCCGGATATTGAACGCCCAAGCGACCGAAGTCGGGGAGGTCAGGACAACAGCGTCGGCCCCGGCTTCCTTGACGGCCGCGGCTATGAGCCTGCGCTTCTCGGCGGCGGGCACGCCCGCAAACTCGACGCCATGCGGCCTCACCTTCGCCGTCGGCCGTGCAGGTTGGTCCGTCCACGCTGCATCTATCGGGTTTTCACTGACCGCCGCCAGAACGAATCCACCCTTCTTCGCCGCCGCCTCAAGGCGCGCAAGGCCAGCGCTCGTATGCAGCATCGGGTCATAACCGATGCGCGCGCCCTTCTTCGCATGCCTTGCAAGCCAGTGGTCTGGCGGCGTCTCGACGAGGTCCTCGTACTGGAAGAATTTGTCATCGACCTGCTGGCGCACCTGCAGCGTGTAGCGGCCATCGACGAAGATGACGGCGCAATCGTGGAAAACAATGGCGGCGCCGGCCGATCCGGAAAAGCCGGAGACCCACATCAGCCGCTCGGCGTAATCGGGGATGTATTCGTTCTGGTATTCATCGTCATGCGGGACAAGAAAGCCGTCGAGACTGCGCTTCTTCATCTCTGCACGCAGCAGCGGCAGGTGTTTCCCCGCATAAGTGCGGTCAGAGACGGGCTCGAAAGTTTGAAACATGGCGGCCTCTTCAGTGCGGCTGTGAGGTTTTAGGAGCACGGCTCCGTGCTGTCATCCTCAACGAATCAAGGCCGGCAGACTTGTGTTGCGCCGTCAAACTGCGACAGGATGAAGAATGGATGGAGGCGGGGCATGAAGCGCCGGGTCTTCCTCATTTCACTGGCGGCGGCGACGGCGGCCTGTTCGGCCAAGGCCCCGCCGGAACCCGCTGATGCGTTTTTTGCCGCAATAAAGGCGCATTGCGGCCAGGCGTTTGCGGGCAAACTTGTGTCAAACGACGAGGCGGACAGGGATTTCGGCGGCAAGGCCCTCGTGATGGAAGTGCGCCATTGCACTCCTGACACTATCCGCATTCCCTTTCACGTCGGCGATGACAGGTCGCGGATCTGGGTGGTGACGCGCACCAAGAATGGCCTTCGTCTCAAGCACGACCATCGCCATGAGGACGGCGCGCCCGATGTCCTGACCCTCTATGGCGGCGATACGCGCGTGCCGGGGACGGCGACGCGACAGGAGTTTCCGGCTGACGAGTTCTCGAAGGACCTGTTCTTGAGGAAAGGCCGAGCGGTGTCGGTCGATAATGTCTGGGCCATGGAGATTTCGGATAGCGTCTTCGCCTATGAGCTAAGAAGGCCCAATCGTCATTTCCGCGTCGAGTTCGACCTGACGCGCATCGTCGATCCGCCGCCGGCGCCTTGGGGCGAGGCGGAAGCCAACTGATCGCCTATGCCTTGAAAAACAGCAGCACTGGCCAAGTTGGGTGGTCGAGACGGTTCAGCCGCCTGAAACCGGCCAATTCATAGGCGGCCGAAACCGAGGCCTCCTGATCCGCCATGAGGCCGGCAAGCAGAATGCGCGCCTTTGGGGCTGCGTGCGCCGCAATGGCGGGTGCGAGTTCGATCAGCGGCCCGGCGAGAATGTTTGCGAAAATGAAGTCGAATGGCGCGGCGTTGCCGATCCGAGCATCGTTGAGACCGTCCGCAACCACGACGTCGATGAGATCGGCGGCGCCGTTGAGGAGAGCGTTTTCTCGTGCGATTTCGACGGATTTCGCATCGATGTCAGTCGCAAGCACCGGACGGCCCCAGACCTTGGCGGCGGCGATGGCGAGAATTGCCGAGCCGGTTCCAAGATCAAGGACCCTTTCCGGCGCAATGCCGGCAATACGGTCGAGCAGCGTGAGACATCCTGCTGTCGTCGGATGGTGCCCCGTGCCAAAGGCCTGATTGGCGTCGATGCGGATGGCGATGTCGCCAGGTTCGTTCGGGAGCTTGTCAGCGTCATGCGCGCCATGCAGGACGAAGCGGCCGCAGCGGACGATCCCGAGGCCCGCGAGCGCATGCGCCACCCAGTCGATGTCCGGGAGTTCCTCGACTTGCGCCTCCGACATACCGTCCACGTCCGAAAGCGCCGCCTCAATCGCGGGGATGTCTGGCGCGCCGTCGAAATAGGCTTCGAGCCGCCACGAGGCCGCTTCGTCGCCTGCCGCATCGTCGGACTTGGTGAGGCTTATGGCGCCCGCGGGCGGGTAGAGGATTTCGGTGAGGCGCATGCTCGCCTCTTCGAGCGCACGCCTGGCGCCGGTCCAGACTACCTTTTCAGTCGGCATTCGAGGGCCTTGTCTGCTTGATGTCGGACGACATCACGCCGCCTCGACAAATGCATCGACGACCTTCTTCTCGCCGGAATGCTGGAAATCGACAGTGAGTTTCTGGCCCTCGACGGCGACCACTTTTCCGTAGCCGAATTTCTGATGGAAGACGCGCGCGCCGACGGAGAACCGCGAGCGCCCCGGCGCCGAGACCGAGACTGCGCTCACGCGCCCCTCTATCATGGGCGGCGATGAGGGCGGCCGGCCGGAAGCGGCGCGCGCCCGCCGCCATCCCGGATTGTCGTAATAGGCGTCATCCTTGAGCTTGGCGCCGTCGAAGGAAGAATGGCTGGCGAAAGTCCTGGCCGCCGAGCCGTAAAGCCCTGGCTGCGAGACGACATCGACGGCGCTTTCCGGCAGTTCGTCAATGAAGCGGGACGGCATCGCCGCCTGCCAGCGCCCATAGACCTGGCGGTTGGCGGCGAAGGAGATGCGGCAGCTTTCCTCCGCCCTTGTGATGCCGACATAAGCGAGGCGCCGCTCCTCCTCGAGCGCCGCGGCGCCCTTTTCCTCGAGCGATCGCTGCGAGGGGAATATGCCTTCCTCCCAGCCTGGAAGGAAGACGACCGGAAATTCGAGCCCCTTCGCTGCGTGCAGCGTCATCAGCCAGACCTGTCCGCTTGCCGAGGCTTCGGTCAGTTCTGAAACCAGCGCCACGTGATCGAGATAACCCTCGAGCGTGTCGAACTCCGAAGCCGCGCGCACGAGTTCCTTGAGGTTGTCGAGCTTTCCATCGGCCTGCGCGGATTTCGAGGTCTTCCACATGTCGACATACCCGGACTCCTCGAGCACGAGTTCGGCGATC
This sequence comes from uncultured Caulobacterales bacterium, assembly GCA_964441615.1. GTDB lineage: Bacteria > Pseudomonadota > Alphaproteobacteria > Caulobacterales > Parvularculaceae > Amphiplicatus. Next base: position 4,576 of record CAYTVQ010000087.1, read on the forward strand.
TCTGCGGGCGTCATGTCCTTTGCGTCGCGCGACCAGCGTTCAACCGCGCCGATGAACTGCCCAAGCGATTTCTTCGCCGCGCCAGCAAGATCATCCGTTTCCAGTGAGAGTCTCGCCGCTGTCATCAGTGAAACATTCCGTGCCCGTGCGATGACGTGCAGGGTTTGCAGGGCCTTGTCGCCAAGGCCGCGTTTTGGTTTGTTGGCGACGCGCTCGAAGGAGAGATCGTCCTCGGCGTTGCGGATCAGGCGCAGATAGGCGAGGGCGTCGCGCGTTTCTTCCCGCTCATAGAAGCGCGGGCCGCCTACCACGCGATAGGCGATCCCCAAGGTGTTGAAGCGGTACTCGAAGGCGCGCATCTGGAAGGCGGCGCGCACCAGAACGGCCATGTCGGAGAGCGCGCGGCCTTTAGCCTGCTCCGATTCGATGTCGTCGCCGATGAGGCGCGCCTCCTCCTCCGCATCCCACACGCCGCGCACCTTGACTTTCTCGCCCCCTTCGCGCTCGGTCCAGAGCGTCTTCCCGAGACGCTGTGCGTTTGCGGAAATGAGTCCCGAGGCGGCGGCGAGAATGGCCGGCGTCGAGCGGTAGTTCCTCTCGAGACGGATCACTTTCGCGCCGGGAAAATCCTTTTCGAATTTCAGGATGTTTTCGACCTCGGCGCCGCGCCAGCCATAGATCGACTGATCATCGTCGCCGACGCAGCAGATATTGCGACTCTTCTGAGCGAGAAGACGCAACCAGAGGTACTGCGCGACATTCGTGTCCTGATATTCATCGACCAGCAGGTAGCGGAAACGATTCTGGTATTCGGCGAGGATGTCGGCATGCCTCTGGAAGATGGTGAGGTTGTGCACAAGGAGATCGCCGAAATCAGCGGCATTGAGCGCCGTCAATCGGGCCTGATAGGCGGCGTAGAGCCTGATCGCTTTGCCTTCGGCGAAGCGCCACGCTTCGTCGGCGGGAACCCTGTCGGGCGTGAGTCCCCGGTTTTTCCAGCCGTCGATCAGGAAGCCGAGCATCCGCCCGGACCAGCGCTTCTCGTCGAGCCCTTCGGCCTCGATCACCTGTTTCGCAAGCCGCGCCTGATCATCGGCGTCGATAATGGCGAAGGTCGATTTGAGGCCGACAAGTCCGGCATGACGGCGGAGTATCTGCGCAGCGACGGAGTGGAACGTGCCGAGCCACTGCATGCCCTCGGCCTCCGGTCCGATGAGGCGCGCAACCCGTTCCTTCATTTCCCGAGCGGCTTTGTTTGTGAAGGTGACGGCAAGAATCTGCCAGGGGCGCGCCCGGCCCGTTGCGAGAAGGTGCGCGAGCCTTGCCGTGAGAGCCCGTGTTTTTCCGGTGCCGGCGCCCGCCAGCATGAGGACTGGTCCTTCGGTCGCCAGCACGGCTTCAAGCTGGGCCTCGTTCAGGCCCTCCAGATAGGGCGAGTCCGGTCTGAAGCCGGCTCCGGCTTCAGCAAAGCCGGCCATGGCGCGTTCGGAAATGGAAGGGCGGCTGCTCATCCGGGAGACCCTAGCGGAATGAGAACGATTCTGGAACATCCGCCGCTTCCAGTCTCTGAGGCGACAGCCCGGCGTTCCAGCGGATGACAGGCGGCCGCGCGCACTCTAGATGGCGCCTGATCAGCAGATGGAGGCGCGTCGATGGCGGGAAAATTCGAGCTGTACAAAGACAAGAAGGGTGAGTTTCGCTTCCGCCTCAAGGCGGGCAATGGCGAGATTGTGCTCGCTTCCGAGGGCTACAATGATCGCGCGGGCGCCCAGAACGGCGTTGAGTCCGTCAAGAAGAATGCCGAGGAGATCGGTCGCTATGAGAAGAAGGTCGCCGCCAGCGGCAAGCACTACTTCGTCCTCAAGGCTGGCAACAATCTCGTGATCGGCCAGTCTGAAACTTACGATTCCGAGGCAGCCTGTGACAGCGGGATCAAGAGCGTGCGCGAGGCCGCGCGCGGCGCGGCGATCGACGATCAGACGGCCTGACGGTCAGCCGAACGGCGCGTCGAGGCTCCTCGCTGGCTCCGTGAACCAGCGAGGGCCGGCGTCAGTCATGTAGAAGTGGTCCTCATGCCGGACGCCGAACGCTCCCGGCACGACGATCATCGGCTCGTTCGAGAAGCACATGCCGGCCGCGAGCGGCGTCGTGTCGCCGCGCACAAGATTGGGCGCTTCGTGAATGTCGAGGCCGATGCCGTGGCCGGTGCGGTGCGGACAGCCGGGAAGTCGGTAGTCCGGGCCGAACCCGCGCGCCTCAAGAACCCGCCGCGCCGCGGCATCGACTTCCTCGCAGGGAATGCCGATGCTTGCGGCGTCGAATGCGGCCGCCTGGGCTTCCTTCTCCGCATCCCACACGCGGCGCAAGTCGGCGCTCGCCTCGCCGAAGACATAGGTGCGCGTGATGTCGGAATTGTAGCCATCGATGCGGCAGCCCGTGTCAATGAGGACGACGTCGCCTTCCTTGAGCGCGCGATCAGCGTCGGGGCCGTGCGGCAGGCTCGTGTCCTCGCCGAAGGCGACGATGCAGAAGCTGGAGCCGCCTGCGGCCCCAAGCTCCCGGTGAGCGTTGTCGATGAAGCGAGCGACCTCCGAGGCCATGACGCCGGCCTCAAGCGAGGTCCATGCGCGGCGCTGGACCTCAAGCGTGATCTTCTTGGCATGGGTCATCAGCGCGATTTCCGTATTCGACTTGATGCGGCGCAGTCGGTTGGTCATGGCGCCGGCGTCGAGCAGGCGCGAGGCATCCATTTGCGCCGCAAGGTGCCAATACATGAAGAGAGGCAGCTGATCGTCGAGCGCGAGGCGCGCCGCGGCCTTCAATCGCGCGGCGACGAGGCGGAACGGATCCTCTTCTTCCTGCCAGGTCAGGATATCTCCGGGGACGCCGATCAGGGTGCTGACTTTTTCCAGCTCAAAGCGCGGCGTGACGTACTCCACGCGATCGCCATGAATGATGGCGCCAGTCAGCCGTTCCGAGGGCGACCAAGCCAGGCCGGTGAAGTATCGAAGGTTCGAGGCCGCGCCAAGCAGCACCGCATCGACGCCCGCTTCAGCCATTAACCGGCGCAGCGCGCCGAGGCGCAATGCGCGCTCCGAGGCGGAAATCGGCGCTGGGGCCGGCAAGGCGGGCGGGGGCACGGTCATTTTGCTCCTTGGGGTGTTCTATGACCCTTCGAAAACACCAGGGGATTCTGAAAATCCGCCTGTGGGCGGCGGGAGAACGCCCGGACATCCTCTGGTGCTGGACGAAACGTGTCCCCGAGGGGGGCTCGTCCTTCTTTACAACTCTGTAACAGGGGCCCACTCTGCCGTCATTGGGGGAACGCTGCAAAGGGCCGGGGGGTCCGGAAATTGCATCGCTCCAGTTAGCGGACGGGGACCAGGCCTCCCGGCAGAGAGGCCCGGCGTTGGGAGATGTATCCGGAACCAAGACCGTCGCCGCCGAGATGGCGGCGACTCGCCATCGCCGGCGGATGCGCGGCCATTTTCGCATCTGGCGCTGTGTCGGGCGCCCTGGCGGTTAAGGGGAATCTGATCGCGCGGCTGCGAGAGGCGATTGCGCCACCGCAGCTCACTGAGCGTCAGGCCGTTGATCAGAGCCTTGCTACCCTCCTGCACGGCATTGATGTGATGCGCCTGCCGCTGACGGATGTCTCGGGCACTGGCGGCGGCATCGAAGAGCTGGAGGATGGCCGCATTCTCTACGCAACCGGGCGCGGAAAGTTCGGCCTCGTCGATCTGAACGGCAAGCAGCACATTGCGCCCTTCACCATCGACATGAACGAACAGGGGTTGCGCCGACACCCTGTATTCGAGGCGCCAACCTTCAACTTCAACTGGTTCCGGGTGACTGACCTCCTCGCGACGCCGCTCGGCGGGGGACGCTACAGGCTCCTTGTCGGCCACCACGCCTACGACGACGAGCGGCGCTGCGTCACGCTCAATCTCAGTCGTGCTGAAATCATGGTGAAGGACGACGATGTAAGCCTCGCTTCGGCGTTCAGCCTCGTCTTTACTGCGACCCCCTGCATCACCTTTTTTGGCCCGAACTGGGACAACGCCTTCTGGGGACACCTCTCGGGCGGGCGGCTCCTCGCCATGCCCGACGGCGCGGTTCTGTTTACGACAGGCGACCACGGATATTCGGGCGTCGGCGGCTATCCAGCGGTCGCTGAAGACCCCGCGATGACGCTGGGCAAAGTCATGCGCATCGACCCCGGCACGGGCGCGGCGACGGTATATGCGTCAGGCCTGCGCAATTCTCAGGGGCTGGGGCGCGACTCCGAAGGACGGATCTGGGAGACGGAGCACGGGCCGCGCGGCGGCGACGAGATCAATCTCATTCGCGAGGGTGGGGATTACGGCTGGCCCTTCGCCACTCTGGGGACCGACTACGGGCCGCGGCCCTGGCCGCATTCGCTGCGGCAGGGTCGCCACGACGGCGCGGCGCTGCCGCCGGTCTTCGCCTTTGTGCCGTCGATCGGCGTCTCGAACCTCATCGCATATAAAGGCGCGGAATTTCCGTCCTGGGAAGGCGACCTTCTGGTCGCGTCGCTCGCCGACAGCTCCCTTCACCGGGTGCGTCTCGACGGGGAGCGCGTTCAGTATGTCGAGCGCATTCCTCTTGGCGGGCGCGACGAGAGGCGGCTGCGCGACATCATCGAGCTTCGCGACGGACGCATCGCTCTGTGGACAGATGAAACGGCGGTGCTCATTCTTTCCAATGCGGATCGCGCGGCCGGCGCCAATCCCTATCTTGACCCGCGCATGACCTCGCGCCTGACTGCGGTCATGTCGCCCGAGGAACGCGCGGTCAGTATCGCTGAGGGGGAGGCCTACGGCGCCGCCTCGCCGGCGAAGATGTCGGCGGCGGCGTTGCGCGGCATGCAAATCCACCGCGCTCACTGCCTTTCCTGCCACGCGGTCAACGGTTCCGGCAATGTGGGCCCGACGCATCGCGGACTGGTCGGACGGAAAGTGGCGGGCGCAGCCGACGGGAGGGTCTGGACCGCCACGGCTGCTGTCGCCTTCGCTATGGATCCCAGGAAAGACAAGCCGAACGCCGCAATGGCGCCGATCACGCTGACGCCCGACGAGCAACGCGACCTCGCCGC
>CAYTVQ010000088.1:0-9676 GCA_964441615.1 uncultured Caulobacterales bacterium
GGTCTGAATGGTCATGTGCAGCGAGCCGGCGATGCGCGCGCCCTTCAGCGGCTTCTTCGGCCCGAACTCGGCGCGCACCGCCATGAGGCCCGGCATCTCGGTTTCAGCGATCTCGATCTCGCGGCGGCCGTAATCGGCAAGGCCGATGTCCTTTACGAAATAGTCGCGCGCGATCATGGCCTCTTCTTCCCTTGTTCTGACTGGCGAATTTGCGCGCTTATAGCAGCGCCGCGGGCCGCTTCAAGGCGCATATAAAGATTTCCTTATGTCCGAAGCTGGCCGCGACGGGCTTCACCCCTGCGCGAGCGGCCTTGATTGCCACGAGTTTTCCGCAATTCGGGCGCAGTTGGGCGGCGCATCCACCAGGGAGCGCTCCTATGAAACAGTTGGTTGTCGCTGGTTCCGCCGCGTTGGCCGCCCTCCTCGCCGTCGCGCTTGCGGATGAAAGTCCTGCGGCTGCGCCCGACCCGCGTCTTGGACCCGAGGTCAACAATATCTGCTTTGCCCGCAACATTAACGGCTGGAAAGAGATCAAGGGCGATGATCGCGCCGTCCTCCTCGAGACGGGAGTGAATAACTGGTATCGCGTCGAACTCGCGGGCTCCTGCCGCTATCGCGACTTCCGCTTTGCGCAGTCGATCGGCATCGAGAGCCGCCCGGGCGGCGGATGCGTCACCCGCGGCGACGTCATTCTGGTCAATGGCGGGGGCGGCTTCGTCAATCGCTGCTTCATCACCAAGATCAACGAATGGGACGACAAGGCCCCGCCGCCTGAGGAAGCCGCCGCACCGACGAAATAGGGTGCTCAAGCGCCGGCCTCAGGGCGTGAAAATCTCCTCTATCCGTAGACGGAACAATGCGGCCAGCCGGAATGCGAGGGGGAGAGACGGGTCGTATTTCCCCGTCTCAATGGCGTTGACCGTCTGGCGCGAGACGTCGAGAAGCTCCGCAAGCCGGGCCTGACTCCAGCCGCGTTCTGCGCGAAGTTCGCGAATCCGGTTCTCCATTCAGCGATAGCGCAATGCAATGATGGCGCGCAGCACGCCGTAAATGCCGGCGGCGATCGGCGCGCCAAAGTATGGCGGAAGCGCAGGCGCATCGACAAGCGTCGTAAGAAGGCCGGAAGCGGTGACGATGAGCACCGCGCCCCAGCCGGCCGCGGCGAGCGCGCGATATTCGATCGACCGTTCGAGTTCGTCATGACCGCGCAGGCGGCCGAACGAAAAGGCGAGCCATGCCGAGAGGACGCCGACGGGCAGCAGCGCGGCCAGCAGCTTGAACGGCGGCGCGACGCCTGAATCGCCCATTCGGGCTGCGAAATAGACGGTGGCGAGGAAGGTTGCCGCGAGGGCGAACTCGACCGCCGCCTCAACGAGGCGTTTTCTGCGTCGCGCTGAGCTCGATGGCGAGGGCGTCATGGCTGCTCCAGGCGCAAGTCCCCTAGCTCCGGCGCCGGAATGGCGCGGAGAGAAACCGCAGGATTTTCTTGCGGCTCTCAAAGACCGTGATCCCCAGAACGCCCGCAGTCACCCAGAATGCAAGCTCCGCCGATATTGCGAACGCCGTCACCGCGGCGAACCAGGCTTCGCGGTCCGGGTCGGTGAAGTAGAAGGCGACGAGCGCCATCGCGCCGAGGGCCACAGCCCCCCAGACCAGCGTCAACACCGCTCTTTTCCATGTCATGGTCCTCGCTCCTTGTCAAGCATACTTTACATATGCCTTGGCCCGGCGCCTGTCAAGTATCCTTGACTAAATTCGTGTTCGCACGAAACATCATGACCGCGGCGACGCATCCTGACCGGCTCCCGCATCCTCGGCCGCCAGGCGCGCGAGCCCTTCCCGGTAGGTCGGGAAGGCGAGGGTGACGCCGAGCGCCTCCTTCATGCGGCGATTGGCGACGCGCTTGTTGTCCGTATAGAAACTAAGCGCCATGGGCGAGAGAGCGGCCTCCGGGTACGGGACGAGCGGCGGCGGCTCCATTCCGAGAAGGGTCGCTGCATGGGCCACGACCTCATGGCTCGGGGCGGGAAGATCGTCGCCGAGGTTGAACAGGGCGCCTGCGGCCGGGTCCGCGAGGCTGGCGGCGAGCGCGGTCGCAATGTCCTCGACATGGATGCGGTTTGCGACATGGCCCGGCTTGTCGATGCGCTTTGCCGTTCCCGTGCGGAGTTGATCGACCGCCGAGCGGCCCGGCCCGTAAATGCCGGCGATGCGGAAGATGATGAGCGGATAGCCATGCGCCGCCGCATGGGCGCGCCAGGTTTCCTCCGCCGCTAGACGGGCTTGGCCGCGCCCGGTGTCGGGCCGCGGCGGCGTTTCCTCGTCAACCCAGTCGCCGCCGGCGTCGCCATAGACGCTGGTCGCGGAAAGATATCCGACCCAGCGCATGCCCGCCTGCGCAATGAGCTCCCCAGCTGACTGGAGCGCGGGACAGCCAGCCTCATCGGGCGGAGTGGAAATCAGAACCGCTCCAGCGCCTGCGAACGCGGCTGGATCGATACGCCCTTCATTCCAGGCCAAGGCTCGGATGCCTTTGGCTTCGAGAACGGCGCGTTGCTCTGGCGAGCGGATCACGGCCGCAAGCGGTCGGCTTCCGACGCGGCCTGCGAAATGGCGCGCGACATAGCCGAAGCCCAGAAACAAAAGCCCGTTCGACATGAAATCGCCGCCCTCGGCCGCGCCGGCTTATGGACAGAAAATGCGGCGCTCCGCAAACTGGCCGGTCATGTATCGCCTGTTCACCGCGCTATCGCTTCCCGAGGTCGCCGCCGACGCCCTTGCACAATTGCAGTCGGGCGTCGATGGCGCGCGCTGGGTCGCGCCGGAGAATTTCCATCTGACGCTGCAGTTCATGGGCGAGACAGACAAACATGGGCTCGCCGACATCCATTCGGCGCTGCAAGGCGTTTCCGCACCGGCCTTCGACCTCACGCTTTCGGGCTGCGGTTTCTTCGGAGAATCAAAGCCGCGTGCGCTGTGGGTCGGGACGGCCGCCAATCCGGCCCTCGGCCACCTCCAGGCGAAGGTCGCGACGGCCCTCGGCCGCGCCGGATTTCCCGGCGAAAAGCGCAAATTCTCGCCCCATGTGACGCTCGCTTATCTCAATGGCGCCGCGCCCACCGCCGTCGCCTCCTTCGCCGCCAGCCACGGGCTCTTTTCCTTCGGGCCGTTTCCGGTCGGCGAGTTTCATCTCTACCTGTCGCATCTCGGCGGGGAGGGGAGCCATTATGAGATTCTGGAGAGCTACCCCCTGACGCGGTTGTCGGCGGCGGGCTCATAGCGGTAGAGAAATGCCGCACCCCGCCTCGGAACCCAGCATGACCTATTCGACCTCCTCGATCGCCTTTGCCGCCTTGCACCAGATGTTCGCCGCCCTCGGCGGCATTCTCGACAAGGGCGCAGCTTACGCCAAAGCGAAGAACATCGACGAATCGGTGCTCCTCAACTGGCGCCTCGCGCCGGACATGTTCCCGATGAGCCGCCAGATTCAGATCGCCTGCGATATCAGCGCCCGCGGCCTCGCCCGGTTGGCCGGCGCAGAGGCGCCGAGCTTTCCCGATACCGAAACCAGCTTTGAGCAGCTGCGCCAGCGTGTCGCCAAGGCGCACGCCTTCATCCGGGATCTCGATAAGGCCAAGATCGACGCCGATCCTGATCGGGACATCTCCTTCCCTGTCGGGCAGGAAACCATGACCATGAAGCGGCGCGACTACCTCATGAACTTCATCCTGCCCAATCTCTATTTTCATGCGACGACAGCCTACGCAAACCTGCGCGCCTGCGGCGTTCCGCTGGGCAAGGGCGACTTTCTCGGCCGCCCGCGCTGATTGCTGGCGCAGACCTTTCTATCGTCCCCGTTGCGTCGGCGCTGCGCCTGCAACATCTGCTTAATCTTTGTTAAGTCCCCGCTTTTGCGGCGTCCTCGCAAGGTTGCGTTCATGCGGGCGGGGTAATAAGTTAATGGCCTTGGGATTTCGTATTGAGGGGCAAAAGGGGATGTTTTCGCGCATTGTGATCGGTGCGGCGGTTTGCGCTGCGGTTTTTTCTGGAGCGGCGCTGGCGGGGGAAGAAAAACCCTGCGCCGAGCAGTTCAGTCTCGAAGAGCATCTCATTCTCGAATGGGCGGCTCTCGGCGGCGACCCGCAGGCCCAGTATTCCATCAGCCAGTGCGCCTATCCGGCCAGCGCGACCGATATCGCGGGTCCGCGGAAGATCTATGCGCTGAAATGGCTGACGCTCGCGGCGTGCGATTCCTCGCCAAACGCACAGCGCGACCGCATGACCCGCGAACTCAAATACGGCAGCAACCTTTCTTTCCGGCGCTTCGGCGGCATCACCGAAGACGAGAAATGGAATGCTCAGGAGCGCAAGCTGATCGAGCTGCGCAAGGCGCAGGTCGAGGATCTCAGCGGGCGCCTCGCCCGGCTGAAGGCGAAATCCTCCGAGGATGAGATCGTCGCGGCGCGCGACCAGCTTGCCGACCAGTTCGCGCGCATGGGCCCGACCGGCCTCCTGCGTCTTACCGAGATGACCGGCTGCAAGGAGTTCGCGGCGAGCCCCAGCTATAGTGCGGCCGTCTGGTCCGCCGCGGCCGACACCTGGGCGCGACCGGAAAACACCTCCGTCTACGGCGCGTCGGTGCAGGGCGATTTTGATCTTAAGCGCGAGGCTGCAAAGCGCGCCGGCGCGCTCGACCCCACGGACAAGCGCCGCATGGCGATCGAGAAGGACGCGCTGATGCAGGCCGATCCTGCGCGCCTCGCCGCGCTTGAAGACGCGGCGGCGCTCGGACGCCTTGAAAAGCTCGGCTTCGCGAGCGTCAGCGAGGACGGCTTCGCCTTTTCGGGCCGCGCGACGACGACAGCGATACAGTACGCCCTCGAGGCCCTGGGATTCATTGAGTTCGTGAACGGTCCCGACAACGACTACGGCCCGTCGACCATCGAGGCCGCGCGCAGGGCGCAGGCCGCCTATGGCAGGCCGGAGACACGCTTTCTCGCGCCGGAGGAAATCAGGCAGGTCGTCTGCGACGCCGCCGTCAAGAAGGGGGACCCCGTATCCTATTATCACCTCGGCCTCATGTACGCCGATGGCATGGGCTTCAGGAAGGATGTGAGCCTCGCGCGCATTGCGATCTCGAGGGCCGAGGAGAACATGTCCTCGCGTCTGATGCACGAGACCGCGCTCCCCGACTGGAAGCGCCGCAACTATCCCGCCTACGCGCAGAAGATAGCGGACGCCCGCAAGTCGATCGATGCGGCCTGGGCGGCGTTGCCGAAGCACGTCCAGAATCGCGGCCTCGGCGCTGACGCCATCTGCCGCTAGCCCGATAAGGCGTCTCTCGCCCGCCCAAATCGTGCTTTAAGGCGCGCGTGGATCCATTCGCAAGTTGTGAGGCGCTTGTTCGCGCGCAGGACGAGGATCGCTGGCTGGCGGCGCGCTACGCGCCCTTGGAGCCGAGGCGGCGTCTCCTGGCGTTGGCGGCGGTTCGCCTGGAAATCGCGCGCGTTCCGGCGCAGGTGCGAGAGGCGCCATTGGGCGAGATTCGTCTTCAATGGTGGCGTGAGGGTCTCGCCGCCGCCGCGGCGGGGCGCCCGCCGCCGCATCCCGCCCTGGAGGCGGTCGCCGCCACCCGTCCCGACAAAGAGGCCATCGGCGCGCTCGTCGCCGCTATCGATGCGCAAGCCCGCCTTCTCTATGGCGATCCCTTTGCATGGGCGGAGGAACTGACGGATTGGCTTTACCTTAGCGAGGCGTTCCTTGCGGTCCAGTCGGCGCGCCTCATTGGAGGACCGGGGCCAGACCTCGATGCTGTGAAGGCCGCCGCGCTCGCCTATGCGCTCGCGCGCGTCCGGCCGCGCATGGCGGGAGATTTGCAGGCTCATATCAAGGCAAAAGCTCAGGCCCTTCTCGACGGGGTCCGCCGCGCCGCGCCCTTTCCGCCCGCCGTCATGCCGGCCCTTGCGTATCTCGCGCTTGCCAGCGCCTATCTGCGGGCGAAAGGACCAGGGGCGATCGAAAAGCGCCTCGTCATCTTCCACGCCATTGCGCGCGGGCGGCTCTAGATCTGCTGGTCAGAACGGGAACAGGATATCGTAGACCTGCTGGCCGTAGCGCGGCTGCTGGACGTCGGTCAGTTGCCCGCGCCCGCCATAAGAAATGCGCGCCTCGGCGATTTGCGCATGCTGGATACGGTTGGAATTGGAGATGTCCTCGGGGCGGATGACGCCCGTGACCGTCAGTTCACGCACTTCATAATTGACGCGGACCTCCTGCTTCCCCGCGATGACGAGATTGCCGTTCGGCAGAACGTCCGTCACCACGGCGGCGACGGTCAGCTCCACATCCTCGCTGCGATCGACTTTGCCCTGGCCCCTTGAGTTGGAGCCGGAGGAAAGATCTATCAGCCTGTCGGCCCGGGCGCCGTCGGGCAGGAGTTCGACGAGCTTCTGCTCGAGGCCTCCGAAAGCCGGAATCTGCGCGTTCTCGCCATTGTCGCGCGTGCGCTCGGTGGCGTTGTCGAGGCTGGCGCGGTCATTGATGTCGATCACGACCGTCACAATGTCGCCAATCCGGCGCGCCCTCTGGTCCTTGAAAAATGAGCGCGCGCCCTGCCGCCACAGGGAGTTCGTGAGAGCGGGCTCGGTCGTCTGCGCCGGCATCGGCAGCGAGACGGCGCGGCGACCCGCAAGCGGCGCCGGATTCTCGACCGGCGCCAGTTCCGGCGCGCGCCCGACATTCCTGAGGCGCTCGCCAGTCGCGCATCCGGCGAGTGAAAGCACAAGGAACGCCGCGATGAAAATCCGATCGGTCATTTCAGTCCTGCATGTCTGGCGGCGGTGACGACGGCGGCCCGGTCGCGCCCGGTGACGACGGCGCGCACGACGCGGCCGCCTGGCGTCTGGATATCGATGACGTCGCCCTGGACGCCGGCGCCTTGCGCCACGCCGGCCTGTGTCAACAGGACTCCGGGACGCTCATAGGTGATGCTTACAATCGCATTCCGCTTTACCAGAATCGGAGAAACGACATCGATCCTGCGCAAGGGGGCCCCAGCAGCGAGATTGCGCCGCGCCTCCTTGCCTTCGACTTCATCCGGCGTGAGGAGAACATCCGCTGGCAGAGCGTCTGACGTTTGCATGAGCGTGACGTTGTCTGCCCTGATCTCCTCGCCGCGAGCGACGGGCTCCATCAGAACCATGACCTCGGCCGCCGTCCGCGCGGCGCCAGCGATGACTACGCCCGAGGCGCGCGCCACGAATCGGCCCGATTGCGGATTGAAACTCAAGGAGTCGATGACGGCGCCGTCGGCGACAATGAGATTGGGGTCCGCAAGGCTCACGACGGCGTCCGCTGGCGCGCCCTGAGCAACGAGCGCGGCCTGAAGCGCCGGCAACAGGTCTGCTGCGCGCGGAGCGCCGAGGGCGGGACCGGCGAACGCCAGCGACAAAGCGAAGGCGGCCAAAAATCTCATGGCGCTCACCGTCGCAGATTGGCGCTTTGCGCGAGCATCTCGTCCGAGGACTCGATGACGCGAGCGTTCATTTCATAGGCGCGCTGGGCTGCGATCAGCGCGGTGATCTCCTGCACGGGATCGACATTGGAGTTCTCGATGAAGCCCTGAAGGATTCGGCCAAAGCCAGGCTCGCCCGGATTGCCGGTCACCGGCTGGCCGGAGGCCGTCGTCTCAATCAGAAGGTTGTCGCCGATCGCCTCGAGGCCCGATTCGTTGAAGAAGGTCACGAGCTCGATGCGGCCGATCTCGCGCGCCTGCTCCTGGCCGGCGATCCGCGCCTCGACGACGCCATCCTCCGAGATCGTGATATCGACTGCGTCCTCAGGCATTGAGAAGCCGGGCAGCAGCTCATAGCCGTCCTGCGTGACGATGCGGCCGTCTCCGGAAATCGAGAAATTTCCGGCGCGGGTGTAGGCTTCGGTCCCGTCGGGCATCTCGATGCGGAAGAGCCCTCGCCCCGAGACTGCGAGATCGAGGTCGTTGCCGGTCTGAGTGACGTTGCCCTGCTCGATGATGCGATAGACGGAGCCGGTTTTCACGCCGGCGCCGATCTGGACGCCGTTCGGCACGATGGCGCCGGTCGCCGAGGAGACAGCGCCTGCGCGCTCGAGCGTCTGGTACATCAGGTCCTGAAACTCCGCACGCTGACGCTTGAAGCCGACCGTGTTGAGGTTGGCGATGTTGTTCGAGATGACCTCGACATTGCGCTGCTGAGCCAGCATGCCGGTCGCGGCGACGGAGAGTGATTTCATGGAAGCGTCTCCTTAGGCGTTTTCGCTGAGCCGGCGCACGGCCTGGCGCGCGAGTTCATCCGCGGTTTCAACAACGCGCGCGGCCTGCTCATAGGCTCTGGTGATTTCGACAAGATCGGTCATGGCGGCGACCGCCTCGACATTCGAGGTCTCGATGAACCCCTGTGAAAGGCGAGGAACCCTGACGGCTTCGGGCTCTGCGAGCGACCGGAATCGATTCTCGCCGCGACGCTCAAGCGTCGATCTGTCGATGAAGTCATAGACGCCGATCTTTGCGACCGGCGTTCCGTTCTGAAGGAGCGCGCCGTCGGGGCTCAAAAGCGGCGGTCCAGCGTCGATGTCGAGAAGGATCGGCGCGCCAGCGTCATTGAGCAAGCGGGCGCCGTCGCGCGTCACCAGTTCGCCAACCTCGTTGGTCGAGAAGCGGCCGTCGCGCGTATAGAGAACGCCAGCGGGCGTCTCCACGGCGAAGAAACCGTCGCCATTGATGGCGAAGTCGAGGGCGTTGTGCGTCTGCTCAAGTCCGCCGGCGGAGAAGTCAGCGTAGCTGTCGGGATCGAAGACGAGCGAAACATCCGGATCGTTCGAGCCGGGCGCGCGCGCGAGATATTCGCGGAATGCGACATGCTCGGCCTTGAAGCCGGCGGTCGTCTGGTTGGCGACGTTGTTCGCTGTCGCCTCGAGCGCGCGCATCAGCACGATCTGGCGCGATAACCCGGCGGTAATGGCGTTTTCCATCCTCTTGCTCCAGCTGCGGTGCGCGCGCTCAAAATCATAGGCAACGCCCGTGCCAGCAATCAGGCGAGGAAATTCAGGGGGTTGCGGGCGACGGCTCGTTCGGCTCGGAAAAAAATGCCGGGCAAGAAGAGCCGGAGAAACCATGTCTTAACCGTGATCGGGATCAATGGCGTCGGTGAGGAGAACCTCATGACCTTGGCGCTTTCCCCGTCAGTCGGGCTCCACCGCGTGCGCGTGCGCACGCCGGGCAAACATATCGTCGCTTTTTGTGCGGCAGCGCTGGTCATGATCGCCGGAGCCATTCATGTCGCGCGCATGCTCGGCGCGGAAAGCGCATCTGAACCGGCGGCGGCCTCGTCGCCCGCGAGGAGTTCATTGAGTCCCGTCGCGCTTGATGACTTTCTGGTCGATCTTGCCCCGAATAGCGCTGGCCGCGTGGCCTATGCGCGCCTCTCCGTCGCCGTGCACGCAAGCACTGATGCGGCTGCGGCGCTAAAGGCGCGTGAGACCGAAGCGCGCGAGCGCATCACCTTCCTCCTGCGCGGCGTTTCCGCGGATGATCTCGTGGGTGAAGAAGGCCTCACACTGCTCAAGGATGAGCTGCGGCGGCGGATCAATCTCGTGATCGCCCCCGCCGAAGCGGAGGAGGTCGCGATTACCGACCTGATCG